>JAOZLK010000514.1 GCA_029934875.1 Bacteroidales bacterium
TGGTTTCATATTAAATGGTAAATGGTTATTGGTTATTCGACATTAAAATTAGCCATTCGGATTTCCTTCCGGCATGACAAATCTCAAAACTAATTGACAAAAATGTGTGTTCTGTAGCAGCTATTGGATAATCGCATCATAAATGACCTGCTGGACCATGGTCCGTACATTATCATCTATGAGTTTTGTGTTTGACTGGTTGGGGTGGATACGGTTGGAGAGAAACACATAAACCAGGTCAAAATCCGGATCGATCCAGGCCAGGGTCCCCGTGAATCCCGAATGGCCAAAACTGTTAGCTGAAGCATCGTCACATACAGGGCCCGCATCGGATTCATCGGTGATTGGCCTGTCAAAACCAAGCCCCCTTCGATTCCCATTCTCGCAATCGTAACAGGATGTGTATGTGGCCAGGGTGGATGAATCTATAAAACGATCCTCCCCATACCAACCCCCATTCAGGTACATCTGCATCATTTTTGCGAGGTCATTTGCACAGCCAAACAGGCCGGCATGTCCGGCCACGCCTCCCAGCATCGCTGCCCCGGGATCATGCACGTGACCATGGATCAGCTGTCTCCGGTAAAAAAGGTCATTTTCGGTGGGAACAATCCGCTCCCTCGGGAAGCGACTCAGGGGCAAGAATCCAAGCGTTGCTGCTCCCATGGGTGCATAGAACTTATACCAGCTGTATGGATAGAGCATGGTATCAAGCTCCTGTTCCACAAGCTGCTGAAGCATGTAATATCCCAGGTCGCTGTATAGGTAATCAGGTTCCAGCAAGGGCGATTCGTAAATCATTCTGTAGACCGAGTCCCTTCTGTCACTCCTGAGGTAAAGATGCTCAGCCACCTGGACCGGATAGGCAGGGGTGTATGATCTCTCATAGATACTATCCACATATTTGACATTGCGGTTGGCATAACTGGAAGGACCTATTTTTAGAGCGTAAGTGGGTGACCAATTGTTGTTTAAGAGGCCCCGGGATGTGTCCAGCGGCTCAATGGTAGAGTGGTAAAAAGGGATCCAGGGAACAAGTCCGGCCTGATGGGATAGAATGTCACCGATGAGAAGCCCGGCTTTGTTGCTGGTATCTGGAACAATACCATAAGCACCCAGCAGCGAGTCCTCCGAAAACCTGCCCTGGTCACGAAGGGTCATCAATGCCGGGATGGTGGCCGTGATTTTTGTCAATGAAGCCAGGTCGTAAAGATCGGTGGTCAGCACCGGACGCCTCTTTTGATAGGTATGAAAGCCATAGGACTTATTCCATATTACCTGTCCGTGACGTGCCACCAATAGCTGGCAACCGGGCATGGCCTTATCCCTGATGGCCTGCGCGATCAAAGTTTCCATTTTCCTGAGTGTATCCGGGTCCAGGCCCGCATCCAGGGGTTTCCCGTATGCAAGCCGGACAGGCTTGCCTGTCACAATTCCCTCCCCTGCCCTGACTTTAGGACCAGCCGATACCGGCAATTTTCCAGTAAACGAACGGCCCCCGAAAATTGCCTGCATGGTGTAGGCCTGGGCGATTGGATCGTCAGCATAGGAGAGCACAACAGCCTTAACATGCTCCAGGCTGCCAAAGCGTTTCAGGGCATAAGGAACACCTGCCACATTGAGAATTATCCTTTTTCCGGGATCAAGAGATTCAATAAAACCCACGCTTTGCTTGCTGATCCCAAAACTCCTTGAAGCATAAGAGCTGGTATTCAACACGCTGATGATGATGGTGTTATATTTTTCAAGTTTTGCGAGTAATTCTGTCATGGTGGCGGGTTCTGCATTACGGGAGAGGGTGTAGTGATCCCCCCCGGTATAGAAATCCGCTGTAGCGCCATAACTAAGCGATCCGCTTTTGCTAATGGTAACTGTTGCAAGGCTCAGCTTCTCCAGCTCTTTAAGGGGGAGCAGGGAATCCTGGTTTTTCACAAGGGTCAGGCTATGAGCCAACAGCTCTCTGCGCCTTTGTTGAAACTTGGGCTGATTCAGATCCTCAAGCAGTGAGCTGGTCTCGACTGGCCTCAGGCTTCCCAATCCGACCCAGTACTTGGCCAGCAAAATCTTTTTACAGCTCTCATTGATCTGTTCTTCTGTGATCTCCCCTCTTTTTACTGCCTTTTTTATCTCGCTGATAGCCAGCCCCAGGTCCGAGGGCATCAGCAGGATGTCGTTACCGGCCTTAACGGCCTCCACTTCCCTGATACCCGGTTCATAGAAGTGGCTCAGCCCTTTCATATTCAGTGCATCGGTTATGACAAGCCCGCGAAAGTCCAGTTCCCCCTTAAGTAAGCCGGTCACCACACGGTCCGAGACTGTGGCCGGTCTGTTCTCTCTTTCATCGAGCCCGGGCACCTGCAGATGAGCAACCATAATCCCTGAAAGTCCCCGCAAGATGGCCTCACGAAATGGAAAGAGTTCCAGAGAATCAAGGCGTGCTCTTCCATAGGGTACCAGGGGTAAAGATTTGTGTGAGTCAGTATCGGTATCGCCATGCCCGGGAAAATGCTTGGCTGCCACCAGCAGCCCCCCATCCTGCATCCCGCCGCTCAGAGCAAGAACTTTCCGGGCCACATTCGCAGGATCTTCCCCAAAAGAACGTGTATTGATCACAGGATTTGAGGGATTGTTATTTACATCTGCCACGGGAGCAAAATTGAGATGAACCCCCAATCGCCTCATCTGCCAGGCAATATCCTCTCCCAGCTGGTGCAGCAGGGCATCATCGCCAATGGCACCCAGAGCCATCTGCTGAGGATAAGTAATGGTGTTTTTCAGTCTCATACCCAGTCCATTTTCCCCGTCAATGGCTATAAGTAAGGGAGTTTTGGACTGATCCTGGAATTTATTGGTAAGCCTTGCCTGTGAGAGTGGATCGCCCTGGAAAAAAGCAAGGCCCCCTACACGATACTTTGAGATCATCTTGCTGACGGACTTCTCGTGAGCTTTATTCATATTGGAATAAGCCTGAACCATCATCATCTGGGCGATCCGATCTTCCAGGGAAAGTTTGCTCATCACAGAATCGGCCCATGCCTGGTCCACCTCCAGAAAAGCGGGATACTCAGGAAACTCAAGTTCGAATGGAACCTGTACATGGTTTGCAGGACCCGACATCCCGGAAACCAGGAGAATAACAGCCAGAATGGTGATCTGTAGCAGATTGTTCTTCATATAAGCACAAATATATACCGCCTTCCTGCAGCGCAGGATATACTTCGCACTTATACGAGAATGTTATGATTACGTTGCCTTAAGTTTTATGCAAGCGTGTTAGGGAAGCTATAATCCCATTTTCGCGGCCAGGTCTTCAGGGATCGCATCCTTGTGAACCATGAAGAAAATGGTTTTTGACCTCATATAAGGTTCTGATGCATAAAGGTATCCCTCATAAATGTGATTCCCGGTACCCCATGAGTTCTTAAGTCCTGGGTAATCACCTTCTCCTTTTTAGGAGTTGTAAAATCGTAGAACAGGGCCTGCTGCTCCTTTTCGGACAACTCATCCCAACGGCCGCGCTCCAATCCACTTAAATCTTCGATCTCCAGGGATGGTATCAGTGCCAGGCCCGATTTCCATGCAAAACCCTTCTCCCCCACATCGGCATCCCAGCATACGGAGTAACCTGTATTAATGGCATGATCGAGCAGCTCCATCAATTCATCGATGGGTACATTCTGAATGGATCCCCAGATCCAGTTATCCGGGATTTCCAGTATAAAGGGCTTATAAAAGGGGTGGTGGGTAAAGGAACCCACTGCAATGTAATCATCCGGATTGAG
>JAOZLK010000066.1 GCA_029934875.1 Bacteroidales bacterium
ATTCATCCTGGAGGAGAACATTCTGTAGTAAGCAATACGGTTCAAAAGGTTAAAATCAAGATTCAGAGATGTCTGTTGCACCATTAAGGGCTTGTCACTTTTCCAGCTTGCAGGGATAAGCCTTTGGGGCAGGGTGATACCTGTGGTTAATCCGATATCGTAAGAGAAGGAGCCTAATTCACTGCCAGATTTATCTCCCCATTGCCATTCCATCCCCCCGGTTAAGCCAACGCTAACCTTTTCAGCGCCCTTAAAGGTGTTATTATTGGAAACTCCAACAAGCAAATGTGGCCCTGCATATCCGGTTGACTTGTTTACCAGGTCGGCCTGAAGATCCATATTAATGTTTTTAGCCATGGTTAAATCGATGCTAACATCAACCTGGTTGAGCAGGCTATCAATGGCTGATTGCTTTACGGATACCCTGACATAGCTAAAGATCCCCAGATTATTAAGGCGGGAGATGGTGTTCTGGTAGGCGGAATAGGAATACTTTTCACCCTTTTTAAAATAGATTGCCCTTGATAGTGCTTCAGATTTCAGATAACGGCCCGATGAAAGAATCTTGATATCCCCGTAGGAGCTTGAATTGAGTGTTGAGTCTTCAAATCCATCTGGTTTGGATATATGAACAAGGATTTGGTCAATCTTATATGTAGAAAGAACCGCTGGCGGAAGCTCCATTTTTCTGCCCACCACCAGGTCCAGCTTATTCTCAGCCACGGATGTATCGGCAGTTAATGTGATATGGTCAGGTGAGAAAAAGAAGTAGCCCTCATTTTGAATTCCTGTGAACATCTCCTCTCTGGCATTTTTCAGGTATTCAAGATTGTATTGCTTACCTGGTTTTATGTTGCTTTTAAATTTATACTGGGTAATGAGTGTATCAATTTTCTCCTCGGATGGATTGAAAAGGATCTGATTGTAGACGTAGGGAGGAGCAACTTCGACGAAGTAGCTTACGCGGGCTTTTTTTGGATTTTTGCTATTCTTTTCAAGCACTGACCACGCTTTGTTACTGAAATATCCCAGGTCAAATAGTTCACTTTCGATCTTCTGGGCCCTGAGTTCGGGATTGACTTCGGAGACCAGGACGGGAGAAGATGAGAGGGTTTTAAATAGCCAGTTTCCTATCTTGCTGGTTTCCTTTATGTTCCAGTAGTTGTGAACCCAAAGCCCGATGGGTGGAAGGACGCGTCGGCCAAGGATTCCATTATTCACTTTATAATCAGTAAGAGATTTAATACTCCCTTTTACTGTTTTTGTGCCCGCTACCTGTTCTTGCACAATAATTTCAATTTTTTCCTTCCCGGTGTAGAGGAGCTCATCATCGGCAAGGAAGCGGGTATTAGAACAAGCAGCAAATACCAGCATCGAAATAAGAGGCCATATGGATCTGCAAGCTTTCATTTCCTCTTATTCTTTCTTTTCCAGATCTCTTTGAGATGCCAGTACCTTTTCCTGAAGGTGATGCCAATACCGGTTTTTACAACCTCTCCTTCAAAAACATCTTCATATGAACGCTCATTGTATACTTTCAGATACCTGGATGCAGCTGAATCAAGCTGGTATTCCAGGGAAATATTATTGAGTGAGAAATTTGAAGCTCCCGGCTGATTGTAGAGATCATTCATACGACCAGAAACCCTCATTTGAGCCCTGTCTTCCGCAAATGTTTTCTTGACATCGTAAGAAAGGCTTGTTTTTGTCTCTTCTCCCCCTCCCTCGGTGGCCTGAACATAGGTGTTGACCCCGAAAGAAATATCAATTCCCTGTATGGTGGTTTTTGTCAGAGAATTTAACTGGGATGCCACAAGTTGATTTACCTGCTGAGTCATATAAGAGGTGGAGGTGGATATTCCAGGTAAATCAATGGTTTCAAAAAGCAGGATTGTGATGGCTTGCCGCATTTGCTCTTCCGGACTCATGGTATTGATAATGCTCATTAAATACTGGTCAGTGGTAAAAATGGTGAACTCAACTTTCAGATCAGAAAGATGGTTGGACAGTTTCAGGAACACGTCAATGTCCAGATTCCGCACCTGGCCATCCATCGGGTTTGTATAGGAACTGGCTACCCTGTTGGATGCCTCAAACTTCAATTCCGGATCATCAATCCTCCCTTCCCATCTCAGAAAACCTCCTTTTGCGATTCGAAACTTCTTATTTGGCCAACCGACCAGCTTAAGGTTAGCCTCTCCTTCATTGATCAGATATCTCCCCGAAAGAGAATACTGGTTGTTATTAAGCATCTGAAAGTTTAATGCTCCTTCTCCACTGACTCCTAAATCGATATCAAAGGCCCATTTTGATAAATTGAAATTAATCCTGGTAGCCGGATCAATTTCAAGAAAGGTTTCAATGGATGATTCGAAGATTTTGGTCTGTTTTGAAGAAAAATGTTGTGTAGGTGTATTCTGCTGTGAGGAGCTAACAAAATTCACATATTTAGCACTTTCAGAAAGTGAGAGATCCTCCAGATATTGGTAAAATATCTCGGAGCCCCTGGCCAGAGTTAAGCTTCCTTTAACGACTGGTTTCGAGACCGGGCCTTTTATTGATAGATGCGAATCCAGGAAAATATCTCCATAAAATGAATCCATTTCATCAACCGTAGTGTTCATGACCTGAATACCGGATGACTTTATATCCAGATCTGTGGATACCTTCCAGGTCTTATCTATTTCAATAAATCCATTGATTTCCAGGATGTTTTGGAGAGAGTCAAGTACCTTAAAATTATTAAAAATCAATTTGTTCCCAGAAAACTGAACACGCTCATCGGGTAAGCTGAATTTTGAATTCAGGGTATTCACACGCATTGAGGCACCGTTGAAATTAAGGGTACCGTCTAAATCTCCATCATCTTCACTGGATATATCGAACGACCCTGAAATGTTTCCACTCATCTCTGAAAGTTGTTTCGTTAAAAAGGGTTCAAAAACAGCGAGTGGAAGTGCGGTAAACTCTGTTGAAAGGCTTCTGTGTTCACGCTGGTTTTGCATAAACTTTACTTCAATACTGGAGGAGTCGATCAGGGTCAGCATTTCCATTGCATAGCTACCGGCAGTGTCCGAATTGAAATGTCCTTTCAGGGCAATCATATCGAAGCTTACTTCATTCCAGCGTATTTTGTTGAATTGCAGATCCGTCTTTAAGTTTCTTCCAGCATCCTCTTGCACTCCATAGTCAAGCTGACCGGATATGATGCCGCTGGGATTACCGGGTAGAAGGTTTTCCCGAATCAATGAGTTAAAAAAAACATTATCAAACTGGCTAACATATTGATGCTCGCCATCCACCTCATTGGAATAGAGTTGAATTTCAGAATTACCCGTTTGCATCTTCAAGCGGGGATAAACTTTTTTATCATTGAGATTGACATACAGCAGGGTGGGGTTCTCCATCTCCCATTGTTGACTGTTCAGTAATATTTTTTTTTCTGGAATATTTAAAACGAACATATTGCTATCCAGATCCGATGCCAGAGCAAGATTGTAGATGAACTTACCGGAATCATCAATTACCGTGAGTTCAGCGGAGCTTTGCCAGTTGTCATAATGACCTTCCAGTACTATATTATATGCGGGATTCTCAAAAAAGATGTTTTTGTTGGCAAGCACTTGAATATCCATTATTCCAGCTGAATCAATGGCACTCGCCCGCAACTCACCTATTTCAATACTCTTATACCTGAGATCATTTCCTGATACAACATACTTCAAGCTTTGATCTGAAGCACTGTTTGTAAGAGAAAATTCGAGATTGCCCAGGCGTATTGCAGAATCCTGCAGAATCATTCCAAGGGCCTCATGATTTGATATGCTTCCATTAATATTTGTTGCTGGCAATTGAGCGATTCGCATGTTGACATCTGAATGGGACGAATCCATGAAAGTCGACAGGTAGCTTCGATAACTATTTATCAAAGTGTCAATATCCATAGTAGATTTACCGATGTATATATCAGTGGTGAAAAAATCGGCTTCAGCTTTGAGATGTATTTGACTGGAATCGGTGGCGATACTGGCATTTATTTCCTGGATGCTTGCCTTTTCCATGGAATTTGAAACCTCTGTTTCCATAAGGCTTATTTCAGATTCTAATGCACCAGGTGATTTTGAATAGACCGCCGTAATTGTAGTCTCTAAGGAGGTATTCTCTTTGGAAAAATTTAGTTGGTCCAACCGGGCAACAAGCATTCCGTTGGTGTTAAGTATCAATGTTGAGTCGGAGCGGTTTACAGTAGTGTAAAAACCTGTTTTCAGGTTGGGATCATCCACCAGGATATTGAATTCATAAAAACTATATTCCAGGATGCCTGTGATGCTCGTATTTACATATCGATAGTTATTATATGTGAGAGAGTCAAGCACCAGGGAGATGCTTGCTAATAAAGAGTCCTGCTTGAAGCCGCTTCCTGAAAGTGCCACGGATCCACTAATTTCCCCCAGGGCTTCTGCCTTTAGAAGTTTACCAGGCAACAGATTGAAGAAGGTGGTACGTAAATCAAAGCTTTCAGTTTTTAAATCGAAGGTGCCGCTAAGATCAAGCTCGCCAAGATTACTTTTAAGTCCAAGATTGATTCCTGAATATCCCAATGAATCTGATATGCTTCCCTGAAGAGAGATGGAGCTTAGTGTGGAATAAGCATCCTCTGGCCCAAGCTCTTTCAACATTTCATTCAACCAGGCCGAATCCCGGACTAATAATTTAAATTCCAGATTACCCCTGGCCTCTTTAGGCTGAAAAGGATCCTCAGCATTTCCGTCAATGGCCAGGCTGAAATTATCAGTCTGCGAAATCTTAAGGTCTTGAAGATTGATCTTTGATTGGTCCAGTCCGAAGTAGCCGTCAATATCAATTGGAGCTTTAGAAAGGGTTGACAAAGCGGGGATCTCCTTCAGATCATCTTTGAAGAAAAAGACATCCTTCAGGGATAATTGGGTATTTTGAAATGCTAGATGAGCATTTCGGAGTTCATCCTCATTTTTCAGTATTTTGAAAATACTTCCCTCTGCATCACCTTCCAGCTTAGCCTTACTGTTTTCCGATTCAAAGGAAAAAGCGAGTTGGGTCGTCTCCGGATTTGAAGTAAATTCTCCTTTCATTTGCTTAAGATCAAAACCATTGGCCAAAGAGAAACCCAGTTTTTTTACAAGGACTTCTGCCTGGTTCTTGTTTAGCCTGGTGTCAATCAGATGCATCTCACGTAAGACAATTTTAGCAGGGAAGGCTGTATCGGGAGCTTTGGGGTAGGAGTAGGCCCCCTGTGAGACCTTCACCTTTTGCAAATTTGTCTTATCAATAATAATATCCCAGGGGAAGTCAAGGGAAGGACGATCGGCAGTGCTCTCAGACGATTTTCCGGTGAGGCCTGTGAGCATGGTGACATCCGCTCCATTGAGCGAAATGATATCAGCATCAATCTCTTTGTTTGCAAAGTCAGTCACCCTGGTTCTGATCAAGCCTTCCTGGAGAACCAGGTTCAACAATATACTGTCTGCCTCCTGATTAAATGTAAAATCCAGGTCGCTCACCTGAACTTTCTTAAATCCAAAATTCCAGGGAGCACCCTTTTCTTTTTTGGGAGGGATTAATCGTGGCGAAATTCTTAATCCCCCTTGCCCGGCGTCCAGCTTAATGCTTTTAAAAACAAGGGATCTGTTTTGCAGTGATAAATTAAATCCGGTCAGTTTGAGATCCTCAATCTCTTCGGTAATATGAATTCCGATAGAAGGATCGTCGAGTTTGAAACTGATATTTTGTAAATCACCTCTCTTAATGTCTATTTCCCAGAACCCCTTTATTTCTTTTGGTTTTTCAGCTTCCGCTTTGTCTTTTTTGGAAAATGTCCGGCCTATGTTGATTCCCGTGTTAGTCGAGTCGTTGTACAGGTGGACGACAACGCCTCCAAGGTATACCTGTTGCAACTTTACTTTCTTCTTCAATAAAGCGGGAAGATTAATCTTTGTATCCACACCCATGGCACAGATGATGGTATCACCCTGAGGTCCGGAAATGGTGACTCCCTCAACTTTTACTTTATTTGGGAGCAGGGTTCTTATGCTTTCAATATGGAGGGGTAGATCCAGCTTGCTGAATAAGCTGTTGACCTGCCTGGAAACAAAGCGGTCCGAGAAAGGCAGGTTTATAAAAACTAATAGCAAGGCAAGGAACCCGATGACTGAGATCAGGAAAACCACTATTATCCTTATGAATTTTCTAAACCTTTTCAACGAGGGAGCTTTCCGTTAAAAATACGAAATCATCACTGGATTTAAAGGATCTTTTTTTGATTCCGACCAGCAGGAGCCGGAATGAGGATTGATTCTCTGATGATTGAGGCAACATTTCGAGGTTTAATGCGTATATATTGGGACATATTTAATTACTGTTATGAAAAGATCCATCTCTTATTTAGCAATGGCCCTGGTCCTGGCTACAGGTTTCAAGGGATGTTCCGATTCGGAACCCGAAGGAGGAGAGGCGAATATTGAGTTCAGGCTGACCGATATGCCCGGAGAATACCAGCAGGTTAACATTGATGTGCTTTCTGTAGAAGTGAAATTTAACGATAGCACGATCAGCTTAAGCACAAACCAGGGGGTTTACAACCTGCTTGAATTTGTGAATGGGAAAGACACCCTGTTGGTGGATGATCAGTTGCCTTCGGGATACATCAGCCAGATCAGGCTTATCCTGGGTGATAATAACACGGTAATGATCGACAGTATGCTCTATGATTTGAAAACGCCCAGTGCTCAACAATCAGGACTTAAACTGAATGTTCATGAAGAAATAATTTCCGGAGAGAGTTATGCCTATATGATAGATTTTGTGGTGGATAAGTCCATTGTGGAGACCGGAAACGGGAAGTATATTTTAAAACCTGTGATCAAAGTATATACCGAGGCGGTAACGGGGTCAATCCAGGGAGTGGCCTGGCCGGCCGAATCAAAGGCCCTGGTGATGGCCATCATGAACGAAGATACGGTAAGCACTTATGCCGATACTGTTTCGGGAATGTTTTTAATCAGGGGCCTTTCTGAGGGCAACTATGATATGGCTTTTTCTCCCCTTGAAGCTTATCAGGATACCATCATTCCCAATATTGCTGTGATATCGGGCCAGACAGTGCTAATGGATACGGTATTCATTCAGCAGGATCAGTAAGCAGCCTGATTCCACCACTTTCAAGGGTGATGATTTTTTGTTTGTACAGGGCTCCAACTGATCTTTTAAAGGCTTTTTTACTGATTCCGAAAGCGGAATAGATCTCTTCCGGGGTGCTCTTGTCTGTTACAGACAGAAAGCCCCCATTTTCTTTAAGTTTTGTGAGGACTGTTTCGCTGTTTGCATCCTTTGTATTCCTGTATCCGGCTGCCTGCAGGGCAAGGTCAATTTTTCCGTCTTCCCTGATTTTCTTTATAAAGCCGGGAATCAGGTCCCCTATCCTCAGGCTTGTGAAAATCTCATTTTCATAAATCAGCCCCTTGTGTATATTATTGATGATCACTGTATAACCAAGATCGGTCTTTTGCCATACAAGCATTGAGACTTCTTCCCCCTCCTTAACAGTGATGATGTCGTTTTGAATATATCGTTCGATCCTGTTGCTTGCATACAGGCGGTCTGTCTTTTGATCCAGATCCATATAAACGATATACCAACGTCCTTCCTCCAAATTTTGTTTCTGCTCCCTGAAGGGAACCATAAGGTCCTTTTCAAGACCCCAGTCCATAAAGGCTCCAACGGCAGATGCTGCGTTAACCTTTAGCTGGGCAAATTCATGAAGCGCAATTTTTGGAGTAAGTGTAGTTGCAACCTTTCTTCCTTCAGAGTCCCGATAGATAAAGACCTCTACTTCGCCTTCGGGCTTCATCTCATCCCTGCAATACTTGTTTGGCAATAAGACCTCCTCGCCCGATTCATCTCCCAGGAAGAGCCCAAATGTGGAGCGTTTAACTATCTTCAACTTGCATTTTTTCCCCTGTTCGATCATGGCATAAGAATATTTCACAAGATAGTTATCCTGTGATTTTTGCAAGGCCCATTAAACAATATAAATTACAATATGTTTAATACCTGAGATAAGCTCTTAGACCTATAATAAGCCTTATGAAAAGAAGACAATTTTTAAAAGCTACAGTAGCCGCATCGGCCCTGCTCTCAGCATTTCCCTACGAAGTGCTGGCAGGAGATAAAAAAATCTACCCCTACGACAGGGTAAGGTTGGGTAATACAGGCATTGAAATGTCCAGGATGGCCATGGGGACAGGCACACGTGGTTTTGGCGGAAGCTCAAACCAGACCCGGCAGCTTGGGATCACGGGTGTTTCGGATATGCTCAGGGCAGCATTTGATGAAGGAATTAATTTCTGGGAGACAGCCGATCAGTATGGATCTCATCCCCATGTCAGGGAGGCATTGAAAAAAACCAGGCGGGAGGAGGTGGTTATTTTAACCAAAACCAACTCCTCCACCTATGAGGATGTTAAGAAGGACCTGGATCGCTTCAGGCTTGAACTTGGCACTGATTACCTGGATATGGTGCTTTTACATGCGGTGACCGATGGTAACTGGAATACGAATATGAAGGGAGCCATGGAGGCCATGGCTGAAGCAAAGGAGGATGGTATTCTGAGGGCGCATGGTATTTCTTGCCATTCCCTGGAAGCACTTGAGACTGCCGCCGATGAACCCTGGGTTGATGTTGACCTGGCGAGGTTTAATCCGGGTGGAGCAGTAATGGATGCTGATGTGGATACAGTACAAAAAGTACTTAAACGCATGAAACAGAATGGGAAGGCCATCATTCAGATGAAGGTTTACGGGGCCGGTCAGCTGGTTGACAAAAAAGATGAATGTCTGCAGTTTCATACCGGATCCGATTTCATCGATGCTTTCACCCTGGGTATTGAGAGTTTTGAGCAACTGAAGGACGTGCAAAAAAGACTCCCCGAGGCCAGTGTCAGGGGGTAACTCTCAGTGAAGGCGCTTGACCTCCATCTGAGTGACATGAAAATTTAACATGTGATCAGACACCCAATGATTTCAGGGCTTCAAAAACAAGTATGGCAGGCCAGACAATTGCCTTCAGGATACCCAAAACAATCATCCAGAAACCGGCAGCGTTTGTAATAAAGTAGACCGCAGCACCGACCAGGCCAATACCATAAACTGCATTGGTCCCGGCATTACATTGAAAATCTTTTTTCATGGGTAGAATTTTAGTTAATTAGCACTCAGACTTCTTGTCACTAATTTAAATAATTTAGAAACATGCTTGATGGGGGATTGAAATTTTACTTTTGCGGATCCATAAGGGGTGGGAGGCAGCTGGCTTCCGATTATCAGAGAATCATTGAAATGCTGAAGGTCCATGGGCAGGTCCTGACCGAGCACCTAGGTGATGACCAGGTGATTGAAACCAAGGACAGGATTCTCACAGATGTTCAGATTCATGACCGTGATATGGATTGGGTGCGGGAATCTGACCTGGTGGTTGCCGAGGTAACCATACCCAGCCTTGGGGTAGGCTATGAGATAGGAAGAGCCATTGAACTTGGAAAGCCTGTTCTTTGCCTGTTTCGGTCCGATGCCGGATATACTCTATCGGCCATGATTTCAGGCAGTGAGGGTGTTAAGCCCCTGACTTATGAAAGCCTGGGTGAATTGCCCGAAAAGATCGGGGAATTTATTTCTGAGCGTGCTCCGCGTCGTACTTCCTGATCTTCATGATGGCGGCCTGTTCAGCCTGCTCGTACATGTCCCGGATAAACTCATCTCCAAAATTGAAAGTCCTTTCCTCCAGGCTCAAAGAATCCAGCCTGTCGAATAGCATTGCTTTTGCCTGGGCAATATCTTTTCCGTAGATATGGTAGGAATCGGCCTGCCAGTTCATTCTGCCCAACTTGACGGTTTTCCCATTCCGTTTTGATATCTCGTCTGCAATCACTTCCCTGGAAAAGCGGATGAAGCCAAACATATTCATGAAACTGGCTCCCCAGGCGTCGTTACTTCGAAAACGGATGTTGGAATTGAGCCACTGCACCCCATCCTCATCCTCCTGGATCCTGTACCATAGCGACTGAAGGCAGGGTGGGTCGTAAACCTGGAGGTCGTGGTTTGGCATCCAGGTGATCATTTGTGCCTGCCGGGTATAGGGCTGTTCCACCAATTTCCTGATAACGTGTTCAATCTGGTCCACCTGGAATCCCACATCTTTCCGGACAGTCGTCCCGTTCTCTGTGGCACTCTCCTTCCAGGAACCATATCGCTGCAGTCGGCCATGGTAGGTGTATTCCCACCGGGTGTCGCCGGGATCGTTCATGTTTTTCACCCAGTGATCTTTAAATCCCTTTAGCTCCAGAACATACTCCTTCAACTCGTCAATTCCGCCGGGAAAGGCCTGGTGGATCATGGGATCACTTTCGGGCTTAAGTACCGTAGCATTCAGGGTACAATCCAGGCTCAGTGGGTCCCCTGGTTTATCATACTGGGTTTTGAAGCGGATTCCATTGTTGTAAAGACTTACTAGTGCAGCTTCATATGTTTCTGCCAGGGAATCTGCTGAAACGCAAAGGACGGGTATGTTCTTCATAAGATGAGGTTTTGCTTAAAGATATGGAAGCCCGTGGTCAAAGACCAGTATTGTTTATAGATTGTGGATTATTTGCCATATTTATAAAAACTTCAGCCCATGATCAGCAAACAGGTAATATTCAAGATTAAGAATGTATATACGGCCAATGCATTTGTTGATGGCTCCCGCTGGCTTGTGGGTGCAGGATCGGAGACCGAACCCGTGGTCCAGTTATACGATTTGGCCTCAGGAAAGGTAGAACACCTGGACTCTTGTCCGGGAGGAATGATGAGCCTGGTTCCTGTGCCCGGTCGGCCCGGTAATCTGGTATCGGTCATGGGCCTCTTTCCTCCCTTCATCGGGAAGGATGCAGGGCTGTTTTTGCATCAAAAGACTGAGGATCGCTGGATTTGTTCAAGGGCTCTGGATTTGCCTTTTGCCCATCGATGCGAGTTTATACCCTCTTTGGAAAGGAATATTCTGATAGCAGCCTCTGTAAGTAAATTCAAGGAGAACCCAAGCGACTGGTCCAAGCCGGGAGAGCTATATGCGCTTAGCCTGGAGGGCGATCCTTCTGGTCCATGGAAAGCAGATGTCATTGACTCATCGCTTTTCAGAAATCATGGCATGGGCAGGTACATGGTGGATGGCCTTGAATGCTTATGTGTTTCCGGTGAGCAGGGCATATTCTCAATAGAGCTTTCTCCCGGGGGTGTTCTGGAACTAAAGCCCCTTTTTGAAAAGGAGGTCAGTGAGATGACCTTCATTGATATGGATGGCGATGGTCAATCAGAGCTGATTTGCATCGAGCCCTTTCATGGCAATGTTCTTAATATTTACAAACGGATCCGGGGAGACTGGAAATTAAAGTTTACAGCTCCCTTGTCTTTTGGACACGGCCTGAGCAGCGGGTTTTTTAATGGAGATCCTGTTGTACTCGTTGGCAACCGGCGAGACAGTGCAGACCTTGAAATGTTTACTGTAAATAATATCGATAAAGGAATTGTAAATCTTACTGTTATAGAGGAAGGCGCGGGCCCGACTCAAACCCAGGTATTCACTTTTGGGAAGCGAGATTACATTCTGAGTGCCAACCAGAAAATGAATGAAGTGGCGCTCTACAGCGCTTCGCTTTCAAAGGCCTGATAGCTCCTCCTCAGGATTTTCTTTTCACAGTAAGGCCAGCCAGTTTTTCGTGATACTGGATCAGACCGCCGTGATCATCTTCACCTTTTCCCTCAGCTTTAAGCGCTTTCATAAACTCCATCACCTGGGCGGTAAGAGGTATGGGTGCATCTGTTTCAAAGGCAGTGTCACGTACATTGACCAGGTCTTTGGCGTGCATGCGGATGGGGCCCCCCGGTTTGAAATTTCTTTCCAGGATCAGAGGCATTTTGGCATCCAGGA
>JAOZLK010000067.1 GCA_029934875.1 Bacteroidales bacterium
GAGGCAGTTTACAGCAGGGCGAACGAAAAGTTTTCGCTTTCGAAGCTCACTTTTTCCCATCAGCTGATCCGGCTGCTGTTCATGGAGCAGATCTACAGATCCTTTACAATTCTAAAAGGAGAGCCCTATCATCATGAATAAACAAAGTCCCATGGAGCAGCCAGAAAAATACAGCAAGAAAGAAGATCGTCTCAGGAGGATAA
This sequence comes from Bacteroidales bacterium, assembly GCA_029934875.1. GTDB lineage: Bacteria > Bacteroidota > Bacteroidia > Bacteroidales. The sequence continues at coordinate 204 of JAOZLK010000067.1, forward strand.
TTCTCTTCTCTGGTGCTATGCTTTGCCTTATCATATGGCTGGTCTCTGCCGGTGGTCCCGCCAAGCAACATGATTGTTCCACCGAGCTTGCTGACTTTGAGCGGATATTGCACAAGAAGGAGCGCTTCCTGAAGGAAGAGATCTCAAAGCTCGAAAGAGAATTCGAGAATGAAGACCCCATGGATGTGCTCAGCAGGAGCTCGCTGCATTACAAGGAAATAGCCGATAAGAGGGATATATCCCTGTTCTATTATGAAGATGGGGAGTTGAAATACTGGTCTGATCACTCCGTCCCCCTGAATGAAAGGTGGCGCCCACGATTGAACAAGCCTTTTCTCTCGCTAAGGAACGCCGATTATGTGTCCGTAGTTCGTCATATGGAGGATGGGATCCTCCTGGGGCTGATCGAGATTAAAAGACACTATCCTTTTCAGAATGAATTCCTGATCAATGGATTTCAGGAAGATTTTATGCTGGGCCCGGAGGTAAGCATCGAGTTTCTTGAGGAGGACGGCTGCCTTGCTGTATTAAACCACGAGGGAAGCTATCTCTTCTCATTGGATTTCAATTCGATTCAACATCAGAACCAGGGGCCTGGGCGACTGTCTACCATCGCTTTCCTTGGCTTCCTGATTTTGTTCTGGATCGGTCTTTTTACCATCGTTGGAGGGGCATTTGGTGCCTGGAGGTGGATCTGGATCGGCATCCTGACCCTTTTAATCCCGGCTACAGCATTCTTTTTCCTCCGTTATGGCATACCCTATTTCTTTGAAAACACACCCCTTTTTCAGCCCGACATCTTTGCCAGTCGGCTTTTTGCTTCCCTGGGGCACCTGCTTGTAATATCCCTATCGGTACTGGCCCTGGTGGCTCTCTATTACAGGCATGGAGCTCTTACAAAAATTGGCAGCCGAATTCCCTGCAGGGTAATGTCCATTCTTATTTTCATAGTTGGAGCACTCATGTTCCTGCTTGTGGAGCAGCTCTTGCGCAGCCTGGTACTTGATTCGATGATATCCCTGGAGCCGCAAAGGGTTACCAGTCTTACTGCCTACAGCTTTCTGACCCTTGCCGTGATCATGATGTGGCTTGTGTCCATTGGAATGGTAATCGACAGAGCCATAACCTGTGCCAATACAAAATACTGGAGGGTCGCCTTATATGGCCTGGGGGCCATCTCTGCCAGCTTCCTGGCATTCTTCCTTTTGCCTTGGGAAAATGGATCCTGGCTGGGCTGGGCCGTTCTCATACTGATGATTTTGGGGCAACTCTATATCAGACATGGCCATCCCGAGCGTATTCCATTCTCCAGGTATATCTTTCTTTTGCTTTTTATATCCGTATTCCTGGTGATTCGCTTTCAACAATACAAGCAGATCAGGAATGACAGGCAGAAGGAGGTGGAACTGGTAAAACTCTCATCAGAGCACGATCCCGTGGCTGAAATGCTCTTCAGTGAGATCAGTCAGGATATCAGGAACGATTCACTTCTTTCATATTTCATGGAGCCCTACGTGGAGATTGATTTGCTGGTGGACCATCTGAACCGGAATTATTTTTCTGGTTACTGGACAAAGTACGAGCTTCAATATGCTGTATGTCGTCCCGACGACCGGGTTTACCTGCCTCCACCCGATGATGATTGGTTCCATTGTTATTCTTTCTTTGATGAGATGATTCATACTGTAGGGATAGAAGTTCCCGGCAGCGATTTCTACTACCTCGAGAATCTGAACGGAAGGATCTCATATCTCGCAGTAATCCCCTACCACCTGGCAGGGGAGGAACACCGGATATTCATTGAACTGGATTCAAGGATAATCTCCGAGGAACTGGGCTATCCGGAATTACTGCTGGATGAACGCTACAGCGCTTTTACCAGCCTGGATTTTTCCTCCGCCCGCTATAACAAGGGGGTGCTGATTTCAAAGGATGGTGATTTTTCCTACAGACGACTGGCAGAGTTTTATACCGGGGGTGAAGAGACCTTTGAGAAGATCAGCCTGGAGGGATGGGACCATAATATATATAATGTGGACCGGGACAATACAATCATTGTTGGCAGTCCTTCAGTCACCTTAATCTCTAACCTGATCTTCTACTCCTATATCTTTGCCCTGAACTTCCTGGTGCTGGCTCTCATATACCTGCTGGTGGATGCCGGGAAAAAGAGATCCGGATTTAACTGGAATTTTAAAAACCGGATTCAGTATTCCATGGTGGCGACCCTCTTTCTGACTTTTGTTTTGATCTGTTCGGGAACCATATTTTTCATTGTTCAACAGTATGAGGATAAGAACAACGATAACCTGCGAAACACCATGCGGTCTGTATATATTGAGCTTATTCATAAGGTGGAGTACGAGGAAGACCTCAGGAACTGGTCATCCGATAGTTATTATAACCTGGACGAATTGCTGAGAAAATTTTCAAATGTCTTCTATTCCGATATCAATCTTTATGACGAGGATGGAGTGCTGCTGGCCACTTCCAGGGAGGAGATATTTAAAAGCCAGTTGCTCAGTACGAGGATGGACCGGATGGTCTTTGAGGATCTTTCCGGTGGGAGGGCATCAGAGATTATTCATGAGGAGCATATTGGAGAGCTGAATTATATCTCGGCCTATGTGCCCCTGTTAAACAGCGAGAACGATCTCCTTGCCTACCTTAACCTGCCCTATTTTACACAATCAGGTGTGCTTACCAGGGATATTACCAACATGGTGGTGGCTGTCATAAACATATACCTGATCCTACTCTTGATTATTTTAGGGGTGAGTGTATTCATAGCCGACCGTATCACCCAACCCTTAAGAGTGATTCAGAGCCGCATTGCTCATGTGAGCCTCAGTGCCAAGAATGAGACCATTCAATACGAGCGGAGTGATGAAATCAGGGGCCTGGTGGAGGAGTATAACTACATGGTCCAGGAGCTGGAAAAGAGTGCCGAATTGCTGTTGCAGAGTGAAAGGGAGTCGGCCTGGCGGGAAATGGCCAAACAGATCGCACATGAAATAAAGAACCCCCTTACACCCATGAAGCTGAATGTGCAGCACCTGCAAAGAGCTATGGAGAAGGGAGAAGCCGACGCAGCAATGGTGGAGCGAATTTCAGCCATATTAATCGAACAAATCGATTCCCTGAGCGCCATAGCCAATGAATTCTCAGACTTCGCAAAAATGCCCAGGGCCAGGAGTGGTCCGGTCGACCTGGTATCGATGCTTCACAATCTCTTACAGCTTTTTGAGGCAAGCGACAGGGCAGAGATTATTCTCGATCCCGGACTCTATGAAGAGGTCCTGATATACGCTGACCGGGAGCAGGTGATGCGGGTTCTCATCAACCTGGTCAAAAACGGATTGCAGTCCATTCCAGGAAAACAAAAGGGGGTGATCCGCATAGCACTTGAAGTTAAGGATCAGCTGGCAGAGGTCAGTATCACCGACAACGGGAAAGGAATCCCGGAAGAGATCAGGGACAAGCTTTTCCGGCCCAACTTCACTACTAAGTCTTCCGGAATGGGAATGGGCCTGGCCATCAGCAGCAGCATTGTCAGATCGCTGGGTGGGAAGATTTGGTACGATACCCGGCCTGACAAGGGGACTGTATTTCACGTTTCCCTGCCCTTGATGGTTGATAAATCTGAGCAGCCTGGTTGAAAACTGTCGATATCTCATCTTTTTACCTGGATCGAATAAAGGATTTTATTATTATCTTGGCTTGCAATCAATAAAGTTAAAACCCCACACTTGCAGCTAAGTAGGAAAATATACCTGACCCTTATCCTTTTGGGTTTCTTCCTCCACGGGGCTTATGCTCAGACTGCATCCATCTCCGGCATTATCAATGACTATGCCTCCATCGAAACTATTTATGCCTGGGAAAGTAACAATGAGGATTCGGTTCTTGTGGATGATGCCAGCGATTTTGGTGTGGGCGATACTGTGATGATCTATTGTATTCAGGGTGCCGAGATCGAGCTGACCGACATTTTTGGTGAAGATGATATAGGACGAGATGCCCAGAATCCACGCAATACTGGCAAGTATGCCTTCCTGCTCATCAATCAAAAAGTTGGCAACATCCTGGTCTTTAATACCACTGTGACTCCTGAGATTGGTCCCATGGGGCCCGGAGAGATCGCCCAGCTGATCAAGGTGCGCTCCTATCACAGGGCAATTGTTTCACCCGCAGGTATAACTGCCCCGGACTGGGATGGAAGTACCGGTGGAGTGGTGACTATGTTTGTGCGAACGGTCCTTGAGTTGAATGGGGATATTGATGTTTCCGGGGCGGGTTTTCGCGGTGCAGAGGCTTCAACACCAAATTACAATGGAGACTGCTCTTCTGTCGATGCTGTATTGTATGACAGCAATTACTATCACATTGATAATATCAGAGCTGGAATAAAAGGTGAGGGAACCACCGATACTCGTTTTGATCTGATGCGGGGGAAAGGGCGGAATATCAACGGAGGAGGTGGTGGAAATGCCCTGCTCTCTGGTGGTGGTGGAGGATCCAATTTTTCTGCTGGTGGTGTGGGTGGCGACGAATCTGCTCAATGTTCCCCGGGCATTGATGCCCCGGGGGGAGTAGGAGGGTTTGACCTTGGACGCAGTGATGCCTATTATATTAATGGAACCTCACTAAATCGTGAGAACCGGATATTTTTTGGTGGAGGTGGAGGAACAGGTACTGTAATTGCAGAACGACAATCTTCCAGCGGCGCACAGGGAGGCGGCCTTGTGATAATCGTAGCTGATACGATAAAGGGAAACGGAAATTGGATCAGAGCTGATGGAAACAGTGTAGGTACGAAAATCACTGGTGTCAGCGGAGCTGGTGGTGGTGGCGGCGGCGGTGGCGCAATTATTCTCGATGTCAGTGGCTATAAGGACAATCTGCAATTGTCAGCTCTTGGTGGTGATGGTGGGAACACAAATCATTCAAGCGATGCAACTGGTCCTGGAGGTGGTGGAGGTGGTGGGATCTACTGGGTGGCAGGTTCGGAAGAACCCGGGCTGAGTCCTGAAGTGTTTGCTTTTGGAGAAAGTGGCAAATATCTGACTACCGATACAAAAAATGGGGCTGCGGATGGTGCCCCGGCTGAGAGGAAAGACGGACTTGAGGCACCCCTTCGCGGGTTTCTTTTTAATTCGGTCCCAAGTGAATTCTGGACCTGCTCCAACCTGGTACCGGAGACCATCTTCGCATCAGAGCCAAAGGGTGGGAGCGGCTCGTACACTTATCAATGGATTGATAGCTCAAGTACACAGAATCAATGGCAGCCTATACCAGGAGCAAGCGAACAAGATCTGGCTTTTTCTTCTCCACTGGCAGATACAACTTACTTCAGAAGAATAGTAAGTGAGGCCCCGGCCATATTACCTCCCGACACCAGTTTCCGCATCGCTGTATATGTGCACCAGGAAATCACCAACAATACCATAGCTGCACCCGATACCGTTTGCCAGGGAAATATTCCGGAAGCTTTTGTTTCGATGGGATTGCCTGGAAATGGAGACGGTCTTTATGCTTATCTCTGGCAGAAGGATGAAGGCAGCGGGAGCTATGTGCCTGCCGATGGCAGCAACGATTTGTCCGGATATGTTCCCCCGGCCGGACTGGATGTGACCACCGACTTTAGAAGGATTGTCACTTCGGGAGCCTGTGTGGATACCATTGCTGAAATACGGGTTGAAGTGTTTGCACCCATCTCAGGCAACCTGATTGCTGACTATGATACCATATGCTGGAATACCTCACCGGACCTTATTATCCAGGATCCTGAGTATACCCTTAGCGGCGGCGATCCCGATCCCACAAACTGGCGTTACCGCTGGGAGACCGGGCCAGCCATTTCCGGGCCATGGGTGGAAGTTCCTGCCGCCACGAGTGAATACCAGCCAGGGAACCTGACTGCCACCACATGGTACCGTAGAGAGGTCCTCTCTGGGAATGACGATGCCTGTCAGGATATGAGTTTGCCGGTGGAGATTCTGAATGTACCAGTGATTACTGGTAATGAGATTACTTCGGATGATCAAACTGTCTGTACAGATATCCAGCCCCAGCTGATGCAGGGTTCCGGTCCGGGCGGTGGTCATTTAGGTTTGTACAATTATTTATGGGAGTCACGCACAGCAAGCACTGGATGGGCTTATGCTGACAATACAAACGGGAACGATCAGCAGTCTTATACCCCTCCGATAATGAGTGGTGATACAAGCATTTACCGCAGGATAGTAAGCTCGGGTGGACAGGAAGGAGTGTGCAAAGATACCAGCATAAATAAAACCATCAATGTGATTCCTGCCATTGGAAGCAATATCATTTCTACCGATGTGACCATCAATTGTCAGTTGGATAATCTTGCAGAGCTCGAAGGTTCAGTACCGGTGGGAGGCGCTACGGTGGGTGGAGTAGATCCAACAAGGAATTACAGGTGGGAACAGGCAACAGGAACGGATACCCCTGGTGCATGGGATGAGATTTCCTATGGGCCGGGTGAAAAGGATTATTTGGACCAGCCCGAGTTATCCCTGCCTGATGACTACTGGTATCGCCGGGTAGTGCTGAGCGGCCCCAACCTGGGAGGACAAAGCCAGGTCTGTTCTGATACCTCCAATGAAATTCACATAGAGATTCATACTGGCATAGCCAATAATCTGATTGACGAAGCAGACTCGGTTTGTTTTGAAACAGAGAAGACACTTATGGGAAGTTTGCCCACAGGAGAGGCGGGACAAGAAATCCTTTATTCGTGGAGGGATGTGTCAGGTGGAAACGAACTGGGAACTGAAAAAGATTTGCCCTATACATATACTACCCTGGATGACAGGCAGTTCAATCGCATCGTTCATATTGGCGTTTGCGAGGATACTTCAGTTACAATGGATATTAAAATTATGGAACTTCCCGGTGGTATTCTTTCAGGTGATTTACCAAAAGCCTGCGAAAAAGATGTGTTGCTTGATGTAAATCTGAATATGGATGAGCTGAGCCAGTTCGTTACACCCTGGGAAGTAAGACTTTCAGATGGGGTTAACCCGGAACTGACAGATCCACAGGAGCTGGATGCAGATGGTACAGTAACAGTAAGCCTTAGCACAGAGGAGATAAGTACGCAGTATGATTATACCATTGGAAGCATTGTTTATTACCTGACAGACGGAACCGAATGTGCTGCTCCTGAGGGGAACTTGAGTGGGAATGTTCCAATCGAGGTATTTCAAACCCCGCAACCGGTCATTTCGGTGAACACTGAACTTACCGACGATGCGGTGTGCGACAATGAAGTATCGCTTGTGGTGGATCCCGATAACGGTACCGGATCCTGGGGAAGTGACAATCCAACAAAATTGGGCTTCCTTCCGGATGCACAGGCCCTTTCAGTCAGGGCATCCCTTGACCCCACCGATCAGGATGCCTGGGAGCACCTGCCCTATGTCATCTATTTTACCAGTGATGCTGGTGATTGCAGCGGTTCGGATACAGTGAGAATCAGTTTCTTTGAACAACCTGAAGATGCTTTCGCAGGAGAGGACGATACCATCTACCTGACCAATACGGTTTATCTGAATGCTGACCCTGCCACAGCAGGGGTAGGTACCTGGGAACTTTCTTCAGGCTCAGGAAACATTGATGATATAAATGATCCCAAATCCCAGGTCACAGGGTTGGCCAGGGGGGAGAGGACTGAGTTTAGGTGGACCATTGTCAACGGGGTTTGTGAGACTTCCGATGATCGAACAGTAATCACGCAGGGCGAAGCACAGCCCTATGAGGGCTTCTCTCCAAATGGCGATATGAGGAATGACTATTTTATTATCCGGGGACTGGCTGAAGCGGATGAGTGGTCCATATCAATCTTCAATTCACTGGGTAATTCGGTGAGGACCATAAACCAGGATAATGTCAGTGAAATTGAATTTAATCCCGGATCCATTCCCGGCGGACTCAAAGTCGATGAAGAGGTCGTTTGGGATGGGAAAGCCAATAATGGGAATTTGGTGCCTTCAGGGACCTATTATTACGTATTAAATGCGAGTATTGAGCCGGAAGATGGCATACCATATACAGCTAAATCTGATAAAAGTTATATCGTAGTTCGAGACTAAGAAATGAGCAGGAAATTATTCATAGGGATTTGTCTTTTTGCAGCGCTCAGCGTTTCTGCCCAGAATACGCTGATCCCCTCTGTGAGTAATTATCACCTGGCTTGGACCACCTACAACCCTGCTTTTTCAGGATTCAGGGATGCCATCAGCCTGAGTACCATTTACCGTTCTCCACTTTATGGAGGTGTGGGGCCTATGGACATGCAGATGAATGTGCATTCCCCGGTGGGTAATTCAAAAGTTGCCATTGGGGCGGTGGTAGCCTACAACAGTACTCCGCCCGACCAAGGTATGTATTCCTTTATGACCACCTATGCCTACCGTCTTTACCTTGGATCGGGCAGGTTGTCCTTCGGTCTCTCGGCTGGCATGTATGGAGTCAACAGCAATATGACCGGTTTGCTTATCCGGGATCCGGGCGATCCATCCTTCCCCGGAGAGGTGTACAATCGCTGGTTCCCCAATTTTGGGGCTGGAGTGCTTTATTATGCCGATAACTACTTTTTGGGGGTATCGGTGCCTGAGCTAATGGCCATTCCGGGTCCTGATCAAAGCCTGTCCGTCAATAAGGATATGAGGGTAATTTTACAGGGAGCTTACCTCTTTGACTTTAGCAGGGCCTTCAGGTTGAAACCTTCATTTATGGTGGATTACAGCAAGGCCATGACCGGATTCAAAGCAAGTTTGAATATGGGTTTCCTTGATTCCCGTGTATTTATTGGCGGAGCTTACGACCACCCTAATTATGCCATTGCCCTGCTGAATATTCAAATTAATCCCCAGTGGTTGGTGGGTTATGCCTATACCATGGGAATGAGCGAGGTAAGAACTGCCCTGGGAGGCAGTCATGAAATTGTATTGCGCTGGGAGCTGAGGCCAATGATTAAAACCATACCTGATGATCCCTTCTATTTTTAGAATATGAGGAAGAATATACTCATCATAGGAGCCCTTTTAGTTTTGCTGCCGGTTCTGTCGGCCCAGAACCGGGATGGACTTTATAAAATTAAAAAGCAGACCCGCATCTCTTCGGGTTTGGATGAGGCGGGTGCAGTGCCCTATGAGGATGATATTGTATATATTTCTGAAGCCACCAGTGTCGGGGCCAGCAGTCCAAGAGATTCAAAGGGCCGCAGGCTCTTTACCGTGTTTCAGGTTACACCTGGCAGCGGACAGAAGAAGCAATTTATTGATCAGATAGTTAGCCAGGGTCACGAGGGGCCGGTCACTTTTACTGGCGATTATAAAACCATGGTATTTGCCCAACAAAGGCCTGCTGACGGAAACAGGGGCTCTGATCCCCTGGGACTGTATTTTGCTGAAAATACAAATGGGGAATGGGGTAATATCAAGGCTTTCGAACATAATGATCCCGGGGCATGGTTATTTTCTCCGGCACTGAGTGGTGATGGAAAAACCCTCTTTTTCTCATCAAACATGGATGGAGGAGAAGGAGGATTTGATCTTTATGTTTCCCATAAGGAAGGAGGAGGCTGGAGCAAACCAGAAAACCTGGGTGCTGCTGTGAATTCTGCTGAGCATGAGATTTATCCCTTTATCCATTCCTCCGGCAGGCTCATCTATTCTTCCACTGGTTTTGATAATGGCAGGGATGGTTATGACCTTTTCGAAAGTTTTTATGCTGATGGAAAATGGCAGGGAGCCGAGAAGCTTCAGGAACCGTTTAATACCAGGTCCAATGATTACCATGTCTGGTTCAGTGAAGATATGAAAAGCGGGTACCTGACCAGTGACCGCCAGGGTGGTTCCAAGGATATTTTTGGCGTAGAGACCACCATGCCCACTTTTGATAAGGTTGACCCCATTAAAAAGACCTACTATAAGTACAGGATTTATGACCGGAAACTGGATACAGTGGATACAAATCTTTTTAGCTATTCCTGGACCATCAATGATACCCTGACCATACCGGGACATAATATCATCTATCGATTCCCCGAGCCGGGCACCTATGTTTGTAAACTGAATGTTTATGATATTCAGCTGGATACGCTTGTAGAGGGGCAAACGGTTAAAACTTTAAATATCAACCTTAAGGAGCAGGCCGTGATCACCTGCCCCGATACCATACAGGCAGGTATCCCGGTGGAGTTTGATGCCAGTCAGACTTTTCTGCCAGGTTTTGATGTGGGAAGGTATACCTGGGATTTTGGCGCCGAAGAGGGGGTTACCAGGTTTGCTGAGGGATTAATTGTCACACACACTTACAACCATTCCGGGAAATTCAAAGTCATACTTGGAGTTGAGGAGCGAAAGCAGAACAGGAGGCATGAGCCAGAGGTCCGCGCCAACTTCAAGGAAGTAGTGGTGATCTCCGATTAATCGTAGCCTTCGATTATTTTTTATCTCTCACATTTACAGTTAGTTACATCGACGTTTATAACTCGTGTTTTTTTTTGCACGAAATTTGCATACTTTTAATCACAATAGAAAAATGAAGAAAATGACGAGGTTTTTATATATAGTTATCTTATTAGCAGTGAGCACTATAGCATTCTCTCAGCCGGTTCCCAATGTGGAGGAGAATATTCCTTATCTAATGACCTTCGGACCCGATGCGGAAACAAGCTGGGGAGATGATGATTTCTCCCAGGCATTCTTCTTCCTGGTACCGGAAGAGTATACTCAAGCCTTTTTCATCCGTGTTTTTGATCCCGATACGGGGGGTGAAGTTGATGAAGTGGCCGGGGTATTTAATACAAGGCAGGTTTATGAGGTTTATGGCGGAGAAACTGCCTGGTCTGACCCTGATGCACGTGAAACTCATCCCGATGGAAATTATAAAAGTGGTACCCTGCTGGCCTCAAGAGCCTTTGCAGATAATCCAAGGTATGATAACAGCTGGTATACCTTTGGCCCTTTTAATCCTGCGCAGGGTGAATATGTGGAGCAGTATCACGGACGTATTTTTAAGATCATTTGTGAAGGAGTTGAGGGTGATGACGGTAATATGTACCGTTTTTTCCTGAGTACCAATGCGGAGGAGAACAGGCCCATTGAGGGCGCCAACGCCTTTGCTTACGAATACTCCTTCAGGATGCATAATACTAATGAAGAAGTAGCTCATATCTATCCCTATGTTGAGGTGGGAACCAAATCTGTCAGAATATCCAATTTTGACTGGGATAGCGACGGAAGCATCGTGGTGATCTCAGTGGCCAGGCAGGGCCAGGAGGTAAATATGTCCAGGGAGGATAACTGGGCCGAGGATGAACTTGTGGTTCAAGAGGAAGAGATTGGAACTTCCTATGACTTCCGTTTCGTAAAGTCGAGTAACCTTGTGAGGAATAATAATGTTGTAGTAAATGTGCGCAACCAGTTTGACGAAGCCATGCCCTTTTACACAATTCCAATTGGGGGAGTTCCCAAATATAGAGGTGAGGTTGAGTTTGAACCCATCGAATAATACAACTTAATATTTTGGCGTGAGAAGCTTAGCGGTCCTGATTACTCTATTTTTGATCCCCCTGGCGGGATCAGCCCAATCCTATCAATTTTTCAATTTTGGCGTAGCCGAAGGACTTTGCGATAAATTTGCCTATACTATTAACCAGGATCCCGAAGGCTTCCTCTGGGTTGGTACAGGTCAGGGCCTCTGTCGTTTCGATGGAAAGGCTTTTGATCAGGAGTTTAAAGGGGATTC
>JAOZLK010000068.1 GCA_029934875.1 Bacteroidales bacterium
CCGGTGTAGCCACCGGTTCCACTTTCTCCAGCCCATGAAGCTTATTGGGTGATCTCTTTGTATTCGACGGCTTCGATGAAAATATCGGCCTTTTCAGCCTCGGAGTGAGCCATTTCATTTTCATGATGCTCTTTTGACTCGTGATCTGCCACATGTTCCTCTGACTGAACGGGAGTCAGGACCCTGAGGGTTCCTTTTACAGCAAGGGTCGATCCTTCAAGTTCGATTTTGAATTCGTCAATATCCCCTGCGGGAACTAGCCTGATCTGAGTTTCTCCGTCTTCAGCCAGTACAAAACACTTCTGGCCACCATGTCGGCAAACATGGGTTACCATCCCTGTAATTGCCACCTCTTTATTTTCATATTCTTCAGGACTGGCCAATATTTCTTCAATTGTTGCGGCAACAATTTCCTCACTTTTACTGACCTCTGCTTTACTTTCTTTATTAGCTGACTGCATGCAGGCTCCCATCATCAGGGCCAAGACAAGCAAAATTGCGATTCTATGCATGTTACTCAAATATTAATTTCGGGTAAAAATAGCAATTATTATCGTTTAAAACTCTTAAGGCAGGGCTCCAGTTCATCATAAATTTCAAAAACATGATGTAGCTGAAGCAATTTGAAGAGTTCCATCACTTCAGGACTCACATTGCAAATCTTGAACTGACCATAATTATTACTTGCAGCTTTCAAGGCCGAGAGAAAGGCTCCAAATCCTGAGCTGTCAATGAAGGTGATCCCTTTCAGACTGAAGACAAGGTTAACATTTGGTTTTGTAAAATATTCAAGGAGGCTCTCCTTCACAATTTCCGCAGAGGGTGAGTTGAACCTGTTGGTATCATTGAGGTTTACAACCAGAACATCATCAATATTTTTTGTCTCAATCATGGTTCGATTGTAGGCTTATTACTTCCAATTCTGCCACAGCAAGGCGAATTTTTTCCAGGAATTCATTAACCATGCCCTCATACTGCTCGGTCTTAATACTTTCATGGGCCAGCTTTTCCAATTCTTTTAAAAGGTTTTCAACCTCCTTCATACCCATGACTGCAACCGAACCTTTGGCTTTATGAGCCAGTTTGGAAAGGCCGTCGTAATCCTTCTCCTTGAGCAGTTCAGGCATGAGCTCGGAATATTCGTCCACTTGTTCTGCGAAAAGGCCAATCATTTCTGCGATGAATTTTGCATCGCCTCCCGACATGGTTTTAAGATAGCTTAGATCAGTAATCATAATATACGTGAAGGTAGGTTGAAAACTTATTAAGTGCGCTAAATTTATTTAAATTATTTTTAGAAATAAAATGCCCCGGAATATTATCGCTCCATAGATGAAACGAAGCATTGCAATTTTTCTGACAGGCTTGTTGTTTTCGCAAATGACATTTGCTCAGGTCACATTTACTGAGAAAAGGCAAAGAGATAGAGCTTTCCATGAAGGAGTTGCACTGGTTCTTCAGGAGGACTATGAAATGGCCAGTGTACAGTTGACGGAATGTCTTGATATTGATTCCACATTCGCACCTGCCTATCTGTACCGGGGACGGATAATGATTCAGTGGAATTCTTTGGACCATGCCATGGCCGACCTGGATTCTGCAATCCATTATGATCCTGGCCTGGGAGAGGCCTATTTTTATAAAGCATATATTTTATATGGTTCCGATACCACCGGAATGGATGCTGAGCTCTTTGATATGGCCATATCCAGAGCCTATTATGATCCATATGCTTACTATTTCCGTGGCCTGACCGGGATGAGGGATGGCTTTGATGGAAGGGCTTTGAATGACTTCAACCAGGCCATAGAACTGAAACCTGATCTTGCCCTGGCCTACCATGAAAGGGCCGGAATTAAAAGAAGAATGGGTGACCTGCAGGGTGCACATTTCGACTACAGAAACGCTATAGAGTACGATCCGGGATTTGTGCTGGCTTACAATAATCTGGGATCTGTAAAGATTTTGCTTGGGGACTATGAGGGCGCCATTGAACTTTATACAAAAACTCTTGAATTAGATCCGAAAATGGTTCTGGCATTGAATAACCGGGGATATGCCAGGTATTTCCTTGGTGATCTGGATGCAGCCCTTGATGATTTTGACATAGCCATTAATCTGGAAAGCGGATTTGCAGAAGCCAACCTGAATAAAGCCTCAATACTGGCAGGCCGGAACAACTTTGAGCCGGCCCTGGCCCTTATAGATATGGCCATCACGGAGAATCCTGATGCATCATTGCTGTATCTCAACCGGGGACTGATACGGGAACTGCAGGGGAACCTTTCAGGGGCATGTGAGGACTGGAGCAAGGCATTGGAATTGGGAGCCGGTGAGGCGGAAGCATATCTAAAGGAATGCAATGACTAAGGGACTATTGATAAAAAGGTGCTTATATACATTGGCCATTGCGCTGATGGTTCCTGTGACTCTTTCAGGTCAGGAAGATGTGACCATAAAGAAGAAGGAGTTTAAGACGGGTGTTGAAATTGGGTTTAAGGAGGCATGGAAGGCTGTTAAAGAGAGCGATAAGCACTTTAAAGAAGGAAAGGGGACCTATGGCCAGGCCAGGGATTTGTACCTTTTTGCCAACCAGTATAATCCTGATAATGCCCATTTGAATTACAAGATTGGTGCTTGTTACCTGTTTACCGATGATAAGTACGTTGCCATCGATTATCTTCGTCGTTCCTATGATCTCGACCAGGAGGTAAGTGATGATATTCATTACCTGCTTGGTACGGCCTATCAGTTGGTACTTGAGTTTGAAGATGCTGCCAGGCATTTTAAGGAGCATAAACTGACCCTGGATGCCGATGAACAGGAAGTCTACAGTGATCTGCTGGCAAAAAGACTTACCGAGTGTCAGGATGGAAGGAGCCTTTCGCAGGACCCGGTCAGGGTCATCCTTCAAAACCTGGGCGGGAATGTTAACTCTAAATATGACGACTATAATCCCATCTTTGCTTATGGGGATACAGCACTTTTTTTCTCATCCAGGCGGCCTTTTGGGCAATTAGACCGCAATCCACTGGATAATAAGTTTGATGAGGATATTTACCTTGCCAAAAGCAGTTTCCCGGGTTTCGAGCCTGCTGTCAGGATGGATAAACCATTTAATACAGAAAAAAATGAATCCCTTGTGGGAGTCTCGGCAGATGGAGGCAGACTCCTGATTTATCGGGGCTATAAAAATAACGGTAAGCTTGAAATTATTTCCTATAATCAGAAAAAAGCAAAGTGGTCAAAGTCGAAAGTTGTTGCCAAAAAGCTGCTCAGCAAGGATGGGGAGAGCTCGGCGGCTCTTTCTTTGGACGGATCGGAGATTTTTTATGTGAGCCGGAACCAAAAGTTGAGCACCGGGGGTAAGGATATCTTATATTCACGCCTTAATGAAAAGGGAAAGTGGGAAGATCCCCGCAACATTGGCGGACTTATTAATACACCCTATGATGAAGAGGGGGTTTTTTTAAGTGCTGACGGGAAGCACCTCTATTTTGCCTCCCAGGGACATAACACCATGGGTGGCTTTGATATTTTTCGTTCCGAAAGAGCAGAGAACGGAGGGTGGAGTGCTCCCGAAAACCTGGGCTACCCAATCAATACCCCCGATGATGAGGTTCTGTACATTATGGATAAATCGGGCAATTATGGTTATTATTCCACGATCAGGGAAGGAGGCCTGGGGGCGAAGGATATCTATAAAGTAGTCTTTCTTGGATCTGAGAAGGAATTGGTCACTTCCACCAGGGATCAACTGGTAGCCGGACCGGGTAATAAGAAAAAAGGTTTCCTGACTTTGCCCTTACTGCCCAGGCTGGATACTTCAATTATTGTTACGGGTCGGGTAATGGATACACTCGACGGAATCCAGCCTGTGATCGCCAGCCTAACTTACATGGATCCGGAAGGCTACACCCGGGAAATAAAGGCCATGACCAATGAATCAGGTGTTTACGTGGCAAGTTTACCACATGCCGGTATATATAACGTTGAGATTAATGCAACAGGTTATCTCTATTTTCTTGATATTCTTGACCTGATGGGGCACTCGGGTGATGAAAAGGTGATACAGGATTTCTATCTTCAAAAGATAGAAGTGGGAACCAAGGTCGTTTTAGAGAATATTTACTTCGAGACCGGGAAGGCGGTTCTCAGGCCAGAGTCCTTCGATGCGCTTGACCAGGTTTTTCGTTTCCTTGAAAATAACCCGGATATGAAACTTGAGATCTCCGGTCATACAGACAATACAGGAACGCTTCGGATTAATCAGAAGTTATCGCGCGATCGGGCAAAATCAGTGGTCAACTACCTGGTTGGGGGAGGTATACCGGAAACCATGCTGGTCTATGAAGGTTATGCCGATACGCAGCCATTTGACTTCAGCAATACCTTTGAAGGCAGAAAGCAGAACCGGCGAGTTGAGTTCAAGGTACTTTCCAATTAAACTCTGTTGTTTAACAATTCCTTTCCATCCGGAAAGTGTTATTTTTGTCGGATAATTCCGTCAAAATAAATTTTTACTATAGTGAGAAAGACAGCATTCTATGAGTATCACCTTGAAATGGGTGCTAAAATGGTTCCCTTTGCAGGCTTTGAGATGCCGGTAGAATATACAGGGATTAAACAGGAACATATTAACGTGAGGAATAATGTCGGGGTTTTTGATGTATCTCACATGGGAGAGATATGGGTGAAAGGTCCTGCTTCCTTTGATTTAGTGCAGAAAATCACTTCAAATGATATACAGAAACTTTCTCCGGGAGGAATCCAATATACCTGTTTCCCTAACGATTCCGGGGGTATTGTGGATGATCTTCTTGTCTACTATTATGATAGGGAGAAGTATCTCCTTGTGGTTAATGCCTCTAACATAGACAAGGACTATGAGTGGATAATGAAGCAGAACCAGGAAGGGGCCATCGTCGAGAATGCCTCGGATAGAATGGCCCAGCTGGCCATACAGGGTCCAAGGGCAGTTGAGTTGTTGCAAAAACTTAGCCCTGTGGATCTTTCTTCCATACCTTATTATCATTTTCTTAGCGGTGAGTTTGCCGGGGCCAGGGAGGTCATAATCAGCAATACCGGGTATACTGGTTCCGGTGGATTTGAACTTTACATGTACAATGAAGATGCAGCTTCCATCTGGGAGAAGATTTTTGAAGCAGGAAAAGAATTTGGTATTGAACCGGCCGGGCTGGCTGCCAGGGATACCCTGAGGTTGGAGATGGGTTTCTGCCTTTACGGGAATGATATTAATGATACCACTTCTCCCCTTGAAGCCGGGCTGGGATGGATCACTAAATTCACCGAAGGGAACGCTTTCATAAACAGGAAGGCACTTGAGGAGCAAAAAGCAGCCGGGATTAAAAAACGTTTGGTGGGTTTTGAACTTAAGGAGCGGGGTATTCCAAGGCAGCATTACCCCATCCTTGATGCTGGCGGAAATCAAATCGGAGAGGTTACCTCTGGTACCATGTCGCCCATGCTGGGAAAGGGAATAGGCATGGGGTATATACAGAAGGAATATGCGAGCAACGGAGGCGAAATTTTTATAGGGATCAGGAATAAAAGGCTTGCTGCGCAATTGGTTCGCCTTCCTTTTTACTCCCCCAAGAATAATTAAGCGGAATATGGAGATGAATAAGATTGAGGTATGCGTATCACCTGCACTCTATCCCTACTACGAGAACCCGGATGCGATTGTGGTTGTGACCGATGTTCTGAGGGCCAGTTCGGCCATTGTTACAGCTTTTATGAACGGGGTGGAGCGGATTATCCCCGTTGGTACCCTCGAAGAGGCTAAGGCTTATAAAGAAAAAGGTTTCATGGTCGCGGCGGAAAGAGACGGGCTGGTCAGGGATTTTGCCGATTTTGGAAATTCACCATACAATTTCACCCCTGAAAGGGTGGCCGGTAAGCAGATCGTTTACAGTACAACCAATGGAACCAATGCTATTCACCTTGCATCAAGCGGGAGCCAGGTGTTGATAGGAGCCTATCTGAATCTTTCTGCGCTGGCAAAGTACATAAGAAAGGAACAGAAGGATCTGCTGATTCTATGCGCTGGATGGAAAAACAAATTTAACCTGGAGGATACACTCTTTGCCGGGGCACTGGCTCAGCTTGTGTTGGAAGATGATCAGTACCAGAGTATTTGTGATGCAACACTCGGCTCCATTGACCTCTATAATGCAGCAAAGGACGATATGATGGGCTACATTACCAAAGTTGCCCAGAATGGACGGCTGAAAAAGAACAATCTGGATGATGTTATCGGCTACTGTCACGAGATTGATCTCACAGAACTGATACCCGTATTAAACGAAGATCACCTGTTTGTTCTTTGAAATAAGAAGTAAATTCAAAGAATAACTATTGAACAGAAGTTATTCACAAAGTTTGCCTAACAATTCTATTAAATGTAAATTTAAATGTTATTGAAATAACACAATAGAATCTTCATTAACCCGCTTACTTATTTACTAACTTACCCAATTACCAATAACTAATATCCAATAACTAATATCCAATAACTAATATCCAATAACCATACTATGAAAAAGCATAATTTTTCCGCAGGTCCATCCATCCTTTCCCCATATACCATAAAGAATACCGCGGATGGTATTATGGATTTGAATAATACCGGGCTCTCTGTTATGGAGATTTCCCACAGGAGTAAGGATTTTATTGCCATTATGGATGAAACACAGAACTTGTTTAAAGAGCTGCTGGATATACCCGAAGGCTACAGTGTTTTGCTGCTCCAGGGAGGTGCAAGTATGCAGTTTTGCATGATTCCCTATAACCTGCTACAGAACAAGGCAGCCTACCTTGACACCGGAGCCTGGTCCAACAAGGCCATCAAGGAGGCAAAACTATTTGGTGAAGTGGATGTAGTTGCTTCCTCAAAAGATACCACCTACTCCTATATTCCAAGGGATTACAAGGTTCCGGCCGATGCCGATTATTTCCATATTACCACCAACAATACCATTTATGGTACTGAAATAAAAGAGGATATGGATGTGCCTGTAAATCTGGTGGCCGACATGTCTTCTGATATTTTCTCCCGTCCCGTGGATGTTTCAAAATACGCAATGATCTATGGAGGAGCACAAAAAAACCTGGCTCCGGCAGGAGTAACCTTTGTGATCGTAAAGGATGAAATTCTTGGGAAGGTTGACCGGATGATTCCCACCATGCTGAACTACCAGACACATATAGACCAGGGATCGATGTTTAATACCCCTCCCTGTGTTTCTATCTACGCTGCCATGCATACCTTGCGCTGGTACAAAGAGCAGGGGGGAGTAGCTGGCATGTACAAAAAGAACCTGGAGAAGGCTGCCATTCTCTATGATGAAATTGACAGGAACCCGGTGTTTGTTTCAGGGATCGGCAATGAAGATGATCGATCCATTATGAACGTTACCTTTGTAATGAAGGACGAGTACAAAGATAAGGAGGCCGATTTTCTTGCCTTTGCTACCGGGAAAGGAATGTCCGGCCTTAAGGGTCACAGATCAGTTGGCGGTTTCAGGGCATCCATATACAACGCTATGCCTCAATCATCGGTTCAGGCTTTGATCGATGCAATGAAAGAATTTGAAAAGAATATATAATCCAAAATAATTCCAGATAAATGTCTAAAGTATTAATAGCAACAGAAAAACCTTTCTCTGCCGAAGCAGTGGCCGAAGTAAAAGGTGTATTCCAGGAAGCCGGATTTGAAGTGGAAGTTCTGGCAAAATATCCCGATCATTCGGATCTTGTAAATGCTGTAAGCGATGCAGATGCCCTGATTATCAGGAGCGACAAGGTTGATCGTGAAGTGATCGAAGCTGGTAAGAATCTTAAGATAGTGGTTCGGGCCGGCGCAGGTTATGATAATGTGGATCTTGAAGCAGCTTCTGAGAAGAGTGTGGTTGTGATGAACACGCCGGGACAGAACTCAAATGCTGTTGCAGAACTGGCTTTGGGAATGATGGTTTTCATGAACAGGAATGGATTTACTCCAGTTGCAGGTAGCGAATTGAGAGGTAAAAAGATCGGGATTCATGCCTATGGAGCTGTGGGCAGGATCGTTGGACTGATAGCCAAAGGCTTTGGGATGAAGGTTTACGCCTACGATCCTTTCGTGGATCCGGTAGTTATTAAGAATGACGGAATTACCTGTGAAGAAACAGTGGAGAGCCTCTATAGCAAATGTCAGTATATATCTTTGCATATTCCTGTTACTGCTGAAACCCGTTCTTCGGTAGCTTACGATTTGCTGGCCAGCATGCCAGAGGGAGCCACACTTGTCAATACTGCGCGGAAAGAGGTGATTGATGAGGATGGCTTAAAAAAGGTCTTTGCCGAGCGTAAAGATTTCAGATATCTCTCCGATATCGCCCCAAATTGCAGGGAAGAGCTTGAAGCCAATTTCAAATCCCAGGTGCTCTTTACACCTAAAAAGATGGGTGCCCAGACGGCCGAAGCAAATTTGAATTCAGGAGTTGCAGCAGCAAGACAGATCGTGAATTTCATCGAAAAAGGGGACACTACTTTTAAAGTTAATTAGGCATGGCAAAGTTACACGCTTTTAAGGGTTTCAGACCCGTAAAGAAGAATGTGAATGAGGTGGCTTCCAGGCCCTATGATGTTTTAAATTCGGAGGAAGCCAGGATTGAGGTTGAAGGTAACCCATGGTCCTTTCTACATGTAGTAAAGCCGGAAGTGGATTTGCCTGAAGGTACTGATCTACATTCGGAAGTGGTCTATATCAAGGGAAAAGAAAACCTGGACAGATTGATTGCCGAGGGCTACTTTATTCAGGATGAAAGTGATTTGCTTTATGTTTACGCACAGACCATGTTTGGGAAAACGCAGTATGGGATTGTGGCCTGTGCTGCTATGGAAGACTACCTGAATGATGTTATCAAGAAACATGAACTGACAAGGCCCGATAAGGAAGAGGACAGGATGAATCACATCCGGGTTACCGGCGTTAATGCCGAACCTGTCTTTTTTGCTTATCCAGATCATGCTGGACTGGATGCTATTGTGGCACAGGTTGTTGCCGGTGAGGCTGAATATGATTTTGTGACCGACGATGGAGTAGGACACCATTTCTGGCTTATCTCTGATCCAGGGCAAATTGATAAGGTGATAGAAATCTTCGACAAGGAGATTCCCTTTACATATGTTGCAGACGGGCATCACCGGACGGCAGCCGCTGCCCTGGTGGGGCAGGAGCGTAAGGAGGCAAATCCTGATCATAAAGGGAACGAAGAGTACAATTTCTTCCTGGCTGTTCATTTCCCCGAGTCTCAGCTTACCATTATTGATTATAACCGGGTCGTTAAGGATCTGAATGGACACTCTCCACAAGAATTTCTAAAGGAGCTGGGGGCAGGATTTGTTGTGCAAGAAAAGGGAACTGAGATTTTCAAGCCCGATGAGCTGCATCTCTTCAGTATGTACCTGGAAGGAAAATGGTACTCGCTCTCAGCCCTGCCCGGCACATACGATGACGATGATCCCATTGGATGTCTTGATGTTACAGTTTTGTCCGACCAGGTGCTGGGTCCGCTTCTGAACATTACTGATTTGAGAAAATCCAAGCGAATCGATTTCGTGGGTGGAATCAGGGGTCTGAAGGAGTTAAGTGATCGAGTGGACAGTGGTGAAATGGCTGTGGCCTTTGCCCTCTACCCGGTGACCATGAAACAACTGATGGATATTGCGGATAATGGAATGATCATGCCTCCAAAGACCACCTGGTTTGAGCCTAAGCTAAGAAGCGGCCTGGTGATTCATTCGCTGGATTAGTCGTATATTTGGAGATGGGAGTTGTTGAAAACCTTAAGCGCGTAAGGGAAAGCCTGCCGGGTAATATCACCCTGGTGGCTGTCTCCAAGACCAAGCCTGACGAGATGATCCTGGAGGCTTACGAAGCTGGCCAGCTCGATTTTGGGGAAAATAAGGTCCAGGATCTCACGGCCAAAAGTGAACGTTTGCCCGGGGATATTCGTTGGCACATGATCGGCCACCTTCAGACCAACAAAGTAAAGTATCTTTCGCCCTTTGTACACATGATCCATGGCGTGGACAGTCTCAAATTGTTGTCTACCATCAATAAATCGGCCCAACAACATCAGCGGTGCATCGATTGCCTTTTGCAGGTGCGAATCGCCCGGGAGGAGACTAAATTCGGGCTCTCGGCAGAGGAGGCCAGTGCCATTGTGGAATCCGATGCTTTTGCTGAGATGAAGAACATCAGGATCAGGGGCCTTATGGGGATGGCCAGCTATACACAAAATACCGGGCAAATCAGGGCCGAATTTCAGCGACTAAATCTTATATTTGATGAGATGAAGGCTTCTGCCTTTCAGGATGCAGACTACTTCGATCAGCGTTCCTACGGGATGTCTGGCGATTATATGCTTGCAGCCGGGGAGGGATCCACCATGGTTCGAATCGGCAGCCTGATCTTTGGACTAAGAAATTATTAAATATTTGCAATATGATCGATCTTTCTACCACCTATGGAGGCCTGAACCTTAAGACTCCACTGATAGTATCCAGCAGCGGATTAACAAGCTCTGTTGAGCGGATTATAAAGATGGAACAGGCAGGTGCAGGGGCGGTGGTCCTTAAATCGCTCTTTGAAGAGCAGATTAATTATGAAGTGAGTAGCATGTCGGCTGAGAGTGATTATCCCGAAGCTGCGGATTACGTGAATGCCTATGCCAGGGAGAACTCACTGGAAGATTATCTCTCCATGATCAGGGAGGCAAAAGCTGCAGTTGGCATTCCTGTTATAGCAAGCATTAATTGTGTAAAAAGTAATGAGTGGGTCGATTTTGCTAAAAAGATGGAACAGGCAGGTGCGGATGCCCTCGAGTTGAATATCTATTTCCTTCCCATTGAAAAAGATAAGGACTCCAGGGTTTATGAAAATGCTTACCTGGACCTGGTCTCAGATGTAAAAAAGCATACCTCGCTTCCGCTTATGATTAAGCTGGGACATGGATTCACCAATATAACCTGGATGGTCAATCAACTATACCTGAGAGGTGCTTCTTCGATAATCCTGTTTAACCGGCTATATGCGCCTGATATTGACACGAGCGACCTTAGCTTCACATCCTCAGAGGTACTGAGTTCTCCTGCTGATATGCGTTTCCCCCTGAGGTGGGTTGGCATTGTATCTTCCCGTGTAAGTGAGATCGATCTGGCTGCATCCACCGGTGTGCACAGCGGACTGGCAGTAGTTAAGCAGATTCTGGCAGGAGCCACGTCCGTCCAGGTCTGTTCGGTTCTTTACCGGAACGGTATCGACTATCTCAGGGATATGATTAATGAGTTGAAGGGGTGGATGCAAAAGAATAATTACAGTACTCCTTCCGAGTTCAGGGGCAAAATGAACTACAACAACCTTAAGGACCCAACGGTTTATGAAAGGGCTCAGTTCATCAAGTACTTCTCAAAAATGCATTAATACAGTACGTAGGGGATATTACTCAGTGCTCAGTATGACTCAATAGACTTTATGAGTTCGCGGAGCAGGAGTTTTTTATGTTCATCAGCTCCGGACATGCCGTGCTTAACTGTCAGGACCAGTTTAGCCCTCTCATCGTTTTCCAGTTCACCCACGGCTTCTTCCAGTATGGTAAAGATCTCAATGGAGGTTTCAAGATCGGCAGTGATCATCAGCCGGGTGAATGATTCAGCATATTTTCCATAGGAGAGTCCATTCTGCCAGCATGCAGAGGCAAGGATACGAGTGATCGCATCATAAGAAGGATTTGTAAGTGCTTCAGCAAGGATTGGGGCTGACTCCTCCAGCTTCAGGTCGTTTAGAATGGATGCTACCTCAAAAATAACCTCTTCATCTTCCTGGTCAAGAAGCAGGTTAAACAATTCAGGAAGAATGTCAACTGAACTATCATTGCGGATTTCTTTTAATGCATCCATAAGGGTAGT
>JAOZLK010000515.1:0-2815 GCA_029934875.1 Bacteroidales bacterium
GTAAAGAACCATTTAACCAGGCTCTTGTCTTCCACATAGTAGATAAAATAATACATGGTTGAAGCTCCTTTTATGGACACTGAAGCCAGGGTAAACACCCCCAGCAGGAACATGACCATCCATGGCTTGTTTTTTATCAGGTCTTTCAGATCTGTTCGGATGGGTGTTTTTTGTGCAACAGGTGGTTTAACACGCTCCCTGGTAAGCAAAAATGTAATAAGAAAAAGGACCACAGCGATCACAGCATAAAGCATCATTGTATGTTGAAACCCCACGGCTTCATCGCCCCCACCGAACCGTTCCACAAGAGGAAGTGTAAAAAATTGTATCAGGAGACCTCCTCCAAATGCCCCAATAAATTTGTAAGATGAAAGGGTTGTCCGCTCCTGCGGATCTGAAGTGATCACCCCCAGCAATGCTGAATAGGGCAGGTTGATGGCAGTATATACCATCATCATCAGGCTATAGGTAATGTAAGCGTATATGATCTTGCCCTGGAGACTCAGATCGGGAGTTGAAAAGGTCAGCACACCTACGATCCCAAAAGGAAGTGCCATCCACAACAGGTAAGGCCTGAACTTGCCCCACCTGGTATTTGTCCGGTCACCCAGGATCCCCATGAGCGGATCATTCGCCGAGTCCCATATTCTGGTAACCAGGAACATGGTTCCGGCTGCCGCCGCTGTGATACCAAATACATCGGTATAGAAATAGAGCAGGTACAACATGAAACTCTGGAAAAAGATGCATGAGGCCACATCCCCAAAACTGTACCCGATCTTTTCGGTTAAAGATAACCTGGCAGAACCCACACTGGTAATTGACTTAAGATTTAATCGCATAATTAGATTCAGATTTATGGTATGATTTTGCTGGCATGAAATTAAAACCAATACTCCAATATTCATAAAATCCTTCATTTATTACCGGAGTTATCGGGTTTTGATTTCCTCAGCATACAAATTGATACTATGAGAAAAAAAACGATCTCATTTATCCTTAGATTTACAGGATAATTAAACAATCCCAGCATGCATGATAAGAAATTAAAAATCCGCACCAGTTTACCCTTAATATTTGCATGTACCGTGTTCATCATCATTGCTATGTTTCAGCCAGGCATGGAAGTCAGGGCTGGCAACCTCTTATCGCCTGCAGACATCTTACATTCCGACAGTCTTGAGGCAGTGGAAGCCACTATAATACCGGTAATTGACGGACTAGGTGATGATGCATGCTGGGAGAGTGCCAGTTGGTTTCCCATCGATCAGATGTGGATCACATGGGGTGAACCGCTGCTTCCATTTGACGATTTTAAAGGAGAATTCAAAGTTATGTGGTCATCCGAGACAAATGAAATGTACTTCCTGGTTCGAACCACTGATGATGTTTTTGTTGACGGGTATGTATGGCCCGATGGCAAATACCCCAACTACGATATTCTTGAAATCTTTATCGATGAAGATTATTCGGGTGGTTTACACATATTTGACACAGAGAGCTCTCTGGCAGCAAATGCTTTTTCATACCATATTGTGATTGATGAACCGGACGATGGAGATTTCACAGATTTAATGGTTGTTTGTGATATTGCCGGAACAAGCTGGGGGAACAGTACAATCCCTGACTATGCTGGTCATTTCCCTGAGCTGGCAGTAAGCAGAGAGGGAAGAGACTACATCTGGGAGTTTTCCATGATTGTGCATAACGATTCCTATGACCACAGCGACCCGACTGCTTCACTGGTTGAATTAAGTGCCGGTAAGATCATGGGGCTCTCGATGGCCTATTGCGATAATGATGATCCTGATGAGCTTCCCTTGTCACGAGATAATTTCATAGGTTCGGTTTATGTATCAGAAGAAGCTTATAATGATCATTGGAGGAATGCCGACGGCTACGGCACCTTAACATTGATTGAAGAGGGTGACCCTGTAGCTATCAATCACCAGGATCTTAGTTCAGGTATAGTGATCTATCCAAATCCTATGATTGACAACAATATCCAACTCTCTATGAGTAGTGAGTTGCCGGGAAATCAGGTTGTGGTAAGGGTCCTCTCAATGAACAGCCAGGTCCTTTACAGCAAAGTTTTTGAGAATCGTCAGGCTCAATTTTCGCAACAGATAGTCCTGGAAGGCATTGGCCCCGGGATCTACCTGATGGAGATTGCAATAGCAGATCAAAGATTTGTCAGAAAGTTTACCAAATAAACCAATCATCAATAATCTAATCCATTTTTAAACAATTGAAAGTATGAAGACTCAGTATCATAGCAAGTTGCACATGGTTTATCACAGCTTAAAAAAGAGGTATGTTCCTGCAAAATTGCTCTTTATCCTTTTGGGTGTAATTTCGACCGTTTGGTTCCTGATCCGGGTAATTCCAAAACCACAGCGGGCCGGATATCCCTGTATGCGTACTGCATTTCCCATTATGACCGGTTTCCTGATATGGCTTGGAGGTGTAACTGGAGCTTTTGTGACTTTCAAACTATCGGGAAAGTATTTTAAAACTGCAAAAGTCCGCACCGGTTTGGCATTTGTACTTGCTGGTATCGGTTTTTCATTCATGGTCATGATGCAGCCAAGCATAAAGATCAGAGCAGCCAAGCTCATATCTCCTGCAGAAATTGTACATCCGGCCAATGAACCCCTGGGAATAGGCTGGGGAATCAATCCCGGCAGGGTGGTCTGGGACTGGAACCAGGAAGCAACAGATGAGAATTGTCCGAATACCGAAGACGATCCCTTCTTTGCACCCGATAACTGGAACCAGGACGTGGTGGATGAGATGATCACCACATCCATGCTGC
>JAOZLK010000515.1:2825-3766 GCA_029934875.1 Bacteroidales bacterium
GCTCACATCTGAAAGCACCATTGGTAATGCATGGGATGCACTGTTTAAAAGTTTCAACAACAAAAAGGGAAGAGGTGAAGTGGGTTATACTGCCGGACAAACCATCTTTATAAAAATCAATGAGGGAACATCCTCATGGCTTGCTACTGATGAACTGGAACGTGATTACAGCAACTGGAAAGGAAATATCGAACCGGTATGTGAAACTACTCCGGGTGTCACGCTTGCCATCCTCCGGCAGCTGGTCAACAATGCCGGAGTGTCCCAGGAGGATATCTGGGTAGCCGATCCCCGCTCCCATGTGTGGCAACACACCTATGAATTACTTTCTGCAGAATTTCCCGATGTGAAATATGGAGATAGAAGTGCCAGCCATGAGGGTAAAGGACGCACCACCATGCATATTAACAGCTCTAAAACAATCTTTTTTTCAGACTGGGGAGAGGAGATGCCGTCTGCCGTATCTGAATATAATTGGGAGGAAATTGTTGATGCAGATTATCTGATCAACCTGGCTGCACTGAAAGCCCACGCACGTGCGGGAATTACATTAACGGCGAAGAATCATTTTGGGAGTACTACCAAATCCGGAGCTGAGCACCTGCACCCTGGACTTGTTGCATTGGAAAATGACAATCCCACAAGAAATGATTATGGGATGTACAGGGTCCAGGTTGATCTGATGGGAAGTTCAGTACTGGGTCAAAACACCCTGCTCTTCCTTGTTGATGGACTCTGGGGGAGCCCCGAAGCAGTGGAGGGACCTGTAAAATGGAAAATGGCCCCATTCAATGATGATTATCCAAACTCAATCTTTATTTCACAGGACCAGGTGGCCCTGGAATCGGTATGTTTTGATTTTCTGAGGACGGAAGCTGTGACAGGTTCTTTTGATGATTGGAAAAACAGACCGATCATGGCACAGGGCGTCGATGACTACC
>JAOZLK010000069.1 GCA_029934875.1 Bacteroidales bacterium
AAAATGATAATGAAAAAACTATTTATCTTATTTCTATCTGCCCTTGTATTGTCTTGCAGTTCAGTGCAAACAGTGGTTAATTATGATGAGAAGGTTGATTTCACGGAGTTTAAAAGCTACGGCTTTACCGAGGATGACCTGGAAGTGGCTATTGGTCAGAACTATCGCAGCACGATTCTCAGTGCTGTAGAAAAGGAGTTGATTGCCAAAGGCTTATCTAAATCTGATGACCCGGATTTACTTGTGAATGTTCACATTAAAACTCAACAAGTGGTTGAACCCAATGCTGCGTCACAAGTTGGTTATGGTTCATACGGATTGAAAACAGCTAATTCCGGAGCTTACGCACAGTATGATAAATACACCGAGGGCAGCATGTTTATTATAATGGCGGATAATGACACTAAAATTATAATCTGGGAGGGTGTTGGTACCAAAATAGTTGATGAAAGTGCCACAGGAGAGGAGAAGGAAGAAAATTTGACAAAGATCGTTCAAGAGATATTAAGCAACTATCCATATGGTAAATAGGTGATCAATTCAGTGTTTTAGGATCAGCTAACTTTGAACACTTCTTTGGGTTATTTTCCTTGTCAGTTTTTCGGTAGGGGCTAAGTCGCATGTGATTATTTCTCTGCTTTTCGGTGATGCCCTGAATACTGAAGAAATTGAATTCGGCCTTACCGGAGGTTTAAATACGTCTTATTTACTTGATATAGAGTAGTTTGGAGGCCAACTTAGTTATAAGCGGAATACAAAAGATGAATATACATATTTTGATGGCGGCCTGCTGGGCGGTGTAGGATATAAATTCAGAAAAGAGATTAAGAGTATGGCAGTTGGGATAAATTATTATTATGGATTGAAAAATGTGAGTACCCTGCCAGACCAAACTTTGAAGAATAGCTCGGTTTATATATACATGAAAATACCCATTGGAACCCATCCAAAGGAAAAGGATAAATCATAGTTTCAAGGATAGGTGAAATTTCGTTTTACTTTTTTATTGTACTATTTTCGTAGGATTGACTAAGTCCATGAAGAAAATATTGCTTTTTACTTCCCTCTGGTTCATCGTATCTCTACTCCAGTCCTTTTTCACTGAGATTATCGATGATGAGGCCTACTACTGGGTTTATTCCCGTTGCCTGGACTGGGGCTATTTTGATCATCCTCCCATGATCGCTCTGCTAATCAAATTGGGCTATGCGCTGTTTCCGGGTGAGCTTGGGGTGCGGCTTTTGCCCTCACTGCTTGGGGCCGGGACCTTATTCCTGGTATTTGTAATGCTGAAGGATGAGGTAAAGAATCTGAACTTACTGATGATCGTTAGCCTGTCAATTCCCTTGTTTCACACTCATGTGGCAGGTTTTCTGGCTATTCCGGACCTCCCCCTGGTCTTTTTTGCAACATTGTTTTTCTATTTCTATAGGAAGTACCTGCAAAAAGAATCTCTATTAATTATTTTTTTACTGGCCCTCTCCGTTGCAATGATGCTTTATAGTAAGTATCACGGCCTTTTGATTATTGGTTTTACCCTTCTGTCAAATCTAAAACTATTGGTCAAGAGGTCCTTCTGGCAGCTTGTTGCCATTTCGCTTGTTCTCTACCTGCCCCACATCATCTGGCAGATTAAACATGATTTTGTTTCCTTCAGCTACCACCTGGTGGACAGGAACTCTCCCTTTCAGTTTAAATATCTGCTTGAATATATTGGAAACCAGATTATGATGGTGGGTCCCTTTTGCGGAATTATTCTCATTTACCTGGGCATAAGCAGGAAAACCGGAAACAAATTTGAAGCTGCTCTTAAGTTTAACCTGATTGGCTTTATTGCAGGCTTTTTTCTATCCAGTTTGAAGGGGCATGTGGAGCCTCATTGGAC
Source organism: Bacteroidales bacterium (assembly GCA_029934875.1). Lineage (GTDB taxonomy): Bacteria > Bacteroidota > Bacteroidia > Bacteroidales. Next base: position 1,886 of record JAOZLK010000069.1, read on the forward strand.
AGCCTTCGCTGTTGTTCCACTCCTAATTTTGTCCATTCCCGAGCTTGAGAAAAGGCTGCGCCTGAAGAAATGGGTCCTTGCATTGAGCTATCTGACCATCGCTTTCATTATCCCTTTCAGGTTAATCATTATCGAGGATTTTGGCCTCTTACCCGAGCAATTGAACCGTCGCTTCCTGAATAAGAAGGAGTTCTATCATCAGATTCAGGAAGAGGCAGGGAGCCGGACGGTGGTTTTTAACAACACCTATCAGCATGCCTCTCTTTTCTGGTTCTTTACAAAGAAGCCCACCTTTACAAAAAACGACAGGTTATACCGCAGGAATCAGTACGATCTTATGGATATGGAAGCTGAGCTGCATGGAAAGGAAGTTCTTTATTTCACCAGGTTTGATATCCCCGGTTCCGATTCCCTGGTGACAGTGAGAGGACGCACTATGATTCATAATACCACCTTCTTCGCCAGTTTTAACAGGGTTAATATTGATTTCCCTGATCTTGAATGGGAATTTGAAGTGGGCGAGACCATAGAAGTCGAATTGGAGTTGGGTAATCCAACAGAACGTAGCATTTACTTGTCTGATTCATGCAGTTTCCCTCCGGCTCTTGTTTACACCTACCATTCTGACAGGGGTAAGGCCCGGGCACATTTCGCGAAGTACAATACTAAGCTTCCCACACTTGAACCGGGAGCAAAAATCGTCTTTCCTGTTGAGATCAGGGTACCCTATGTACCGGGTTCTTACCAGCTTACTTTTGGATTCGGGGCAAAGAACATGCCCGCAGGCATAAATGGAAGGCCGGTCAGGATGACCGTACACGCCAGGTCCAGAGGGAATTAAGTGAATAGGTGATGATTGTCCCAACAAGAATGCCGATCAGATTTGAAATCATATCGTGCAATCCGAAGCTTCTCACAAGTAACAAAAGGGTCAGGTAATTTACTCCCCCGGCCAGTCCGGTTACCAGGTGGTACCTGAATAGCCTTGACCAGAAAGAGACATGCGTTTCGCGTTTGCTGAAGGTCCACAGGTTGTTTAATGTGAAATTAGTCAGGATAGATACCTCAATGGCAATGGGCGAAGCGATTTCAAGTCGCAGGTCGAGAAGGCGGGTGAGTATATAAAGAAGCCCCATATTCACCACTACTCCGGACCCCCCAACAAAGGCGAATTTTATAAACTCCTCAAGCTTCCCTTGTTCAATATTTATTCGCCTCAGATTCATTTTTTTCTACCAGGGTCTAAAGTTAAAATTTTGTCAGCAATTTCTGCAATGAGATTCTTTATTAGCTGTATTCTTCTGCCAGTTTATAGCTGCTACAGGTCCCGGTCTGTTCATCCTGTTCCTGTTATTTACAGAATGTAATCTGTTAAAAAACAGGTATTTAAGGTGATCATATTTTTGCTTTTGCAAGTAAAACGATTTAACTTATTCATTTCTTATGAACTAAAATAAGGGAGGTGACTATGAAAACGTTTTACCCGATTTTATTGCTCATTGTTTTTTGTTTAGCCAATGCCAATGGCCAGGAAGGCTGGACCAGGCAATCAACTCCATATTCTATTGGTCTTTCTGCAGTATTTGCCATCGATTCCCTGAATGTGTGGGCGTCTGGTCAGGAAGGATTAATTATTCATTCTGTTGATGGGGGTTTGACCTGGGATTCTATACCCAACAATGCTCAGAAGGGAATATATACTATAGAATTTTTAAATGCGGATACAGGTTTTGCGGGGGGAAGGGATAATGGATCCATTGGACCGGGATTAAACTCCCTTGTTCAAAGAACCACTGATGGTGGATTAAACTGGGAATTCCAACAAATGCCTGGAGGGTCTCAGAACTCAATAATGGATATCGATTTTGTTGAAGGCCCCCCGGGTGAGCCTATGCAGGGTATCAGCGTTGGTGGCCTGGCCCATGTATGGAACAGCAAAGATGGTGGTGAAACATGGGAAGCAGCCAATGGTGATTGTGGTGAAGGGAATTTTAATTCCTGTTTCTTCAGTGATTTCCTTACCGGGTGGTTTGTTGGAACTCCCAGTAATGTGAAACCCTATACCATCATGTTTACCAATGATGGATGCGCTTCATTTGTAGAGCAAACAGATCCCGTTGAAGTAAAATTAAACGGCGTTTGTTTTGCATCGGATCTGAAGGGAGTGGCAGTGGGTAATGCTGGTACCGTTTTATATACCAGTGATGGCGGGGTAAGCTGGGAGCAGTGTTCTGACGATGATATTAAAGTGACGACCTGGTTTTCTGTATATCTCCTTGAAAACGGGAAAGCATGGGCCGCAGGGAATGATGGAATGATCGCTTATTCGGATGACTGGGGTCATAGCTGGGAACTGCAGGAAAGCGGGCTAAGTGATCCCCTGTGGGAGGTGTTCTTTATCAATGAAAATAAGGGCTGGATTGTTGGTGGTTTTAGCGAAAGTATAGTTCTGTCTACAAATAACGGGGGGAGTGGCAGCACTGGCATCCAGGATTATGATGATGAAGGTTCACAATCAAATATACTGGAACAGAACTACCCCAATCCTTTTAGTCGCTCGACCCAGATAAGCTATAAACTGAAGCGTTCCGCTAATATCACCCTCGCAGTTTTTGACCTTTCCGGAAGAAAAATCCTGACACTGGTTAATGAATTTCAGACAGCCGGAGCACACTCCGTGGATTGGGATGCCAGCCACCTGGCCAGCGGATTCTACTTCTGCGAATTAGAAATGAACAATGAGGCTGTGGAAGTGCGAAAGATGTTGAAGGTGAAATAGGGGGGCTATACAATCAATATCTGGATTCCAAAGTGTAGTGCCTGAAAGTTCACTCATCATATCCTCTAATTTAATATGACCTATTTGTAGTACAATATAAATATTTTTCCGCAAATGAAAAACCCCCAGCCTGAGAAGACCGGGGGGTGATGTACATACTTTTAACTTGCGATGTATCGATCAAAAAAAGATAATTATTTTTTGAGGAACTTATGCGTTTCAAGCAAGCCGCCGTTTGAATAAACTTTCACAAAGTATAATCCAGTCTGAAGATCCGAAACATCAATTCCATCGCTAAGGTTGCTTCTTCTAATGAGCAAAGCTCCTACTGAATTCATTATTTCAATGGCTTCAATTTTGGCCTCACCTGAAATATGTAATTTTTCACCAACAGGATTGGGATAAAGACTAAATTGTGCTCCTACCTGAGATTTATCGATTCCAACAGTTCCGCTTAGATCTGCTCCCAATTTTAGAATACCTAAAGTATCCGCCTGATCCCATTGGGTATCGGGGATCCAGCTGCCAATCCATTCCCTTAAAGCTTCGCCGTCATTGTCACTAACGGTGGTTTGCCAGCCAATTAATGAGCCTTCAGTCAATACTCCTTCATCAACTGTTTCAGCAAAGGGAGCAAGTTCAAACTGAGCTTCAAGCACCCAGCCATCTTCAGTCAATGTACGGGCAGCAAAACCAAAATCAGCTACAGTGAAGGCAGGGTCTCCGCTTGACCAACCATTGACAACCCCTGCTGTAGCATCATCAGCGTTTTTATTTGCATAAGACCAACGAATTTGTGTCATTTCATTCATGCTTGGTAACTTGGAAAGTGTTGGAGCAATGTAAAACTCCCAGCTATCGGTTTCCCAGGTTTCGGCCCCCGCATCTGCTAAGGATGTCTTATCGGATACAAAGTCATCCACAATTACACCCACAAAATAGATATACTGATCATCCCAGAGCATTTTATATTGCGCTGTAATATCATCAGGATCAGGTGACTGAGGTTCGTCAAATTCATCTAAGCCCCATTCCGTAATGGTATAAAAATTTTCTGTTTCCCAGACCTCATCATCCATATATCCATCGATAAAGGGGGGCTCTAAAGTTTTATTAACTGTTATTGTATCTTCAATGTACTGAGAATAGGCAATACCTGTCGTGAAGATTGCCAATACAACTAAATAGAGTAGTTTTCTTTTCATAATCGTTTAGATTTTAGGTTTATAAAAGGGTGTTACATGGTATTTAGTACAAACTTTGTCATCACTGGTTTGACTCTCAGCCATTGAGTCAGATGTAATAAAGATATGACCAAATGCTATATGAGTCAATAGTTAGTATAATTGGACATCGTTAGTTTGCCGATACCCCATTTTCGGATATCGACCGCCATTGCAGATTTGCTCAGCCTGTGGCCTCCTGATTCTGATTGGGGGGGCTTTACAAATCGGGAAATGGGTTGTTATATGAAATTGACTGACAGGATTCAATTAGTTTTTTGTATTTTAATATAGGCATTTAACAATATCATATATCTAACATATTGTTTATTAGTAAGTTAATACCGGTACCGCTGAAATAAATACTTTCTTGTGGATCTTGCTGCACACATATCCTACCGACCAGCTCACTCTGAGCTTAAAGTTTTATTTATGAGAGTAATACGCTACTTTCAGACAGCATATTTGCTGCATTTGATGGCCATTGCCAGCATTTTTTTGTCTTACTTCTTTACAAAAGAATTTCTGATTCTCTGGGAAAATGATGAAAGTTCCAGGAAATTAATTCTATACGGGGTCGGTAGTATATTTTTTTTTACACTCATCTTATTCAGTCAATTCGATGCCCGAAGCCGCTATCAGAATTATAAATTGGCAAAGGACAGACTTTTTGAATATGGATTTGATTCCCGTCTCCTCAAACCCTTTGTGTATTCGAGGTGTCAAAGAGATGCCATCGCTACAGCTGCAAAGGACCTGAAATTGCAAAAAGAATGGAAACAACTTAGCAGTGAATTGGGATTTCGCTGGTATCACCTGCTTCCGGTAATTATAAAACGAAATCCCCTTGTGCTGTTCTCCAAAGATTACTGGAGCAAAACACTTTTTGTAAGTACTTATCATTCCAAATACTTTTTATGGTAGAACCACTGCTTGAAGTCAGGAACATTGAGTTGAGCTACGGCAGACAAAAAGTTATAAATAACGTTTCTTTTGATCTTTATCCGGGAAGAGTACTTGCCTTAATAGGTCCCAACGGAGCAGGGAAGAGTTCCATCATGCGCATCCTTGCCGGTCTGGTCATTCCCGAGAAAGGAAAACTTTTATTGAAAGGTAAATCCCTTTCTTCACATTCCACAATTCACCAGTCGGCAGGTTTTTTCATCGAGGGCCCCGATTTTTACAAAAATCTAAATGCACGGCAGAATCTGGTGCTACTGAAAAAGATCCGCAGAGATGAACAGTCTGTAACTGATTTGCTTCGGATGGTTGGAATTGAATATGCAGCCACGAAAAAAGTCAGGAAGTTCTCCAGGGGAATGAAACAGCGACTGGGAATTGCGCAGGCCTTACTGGGTGATCCGTCGATTCTGGTGCTTGATGAACCCTTCAACGGACTCGATCCTGAAGTAAAGCAGTTTCTGATGGATCTGATTAAAAAGCTCGCAGCAGAAAAAAACAAAGCGATCCTGATTTCTTCACATTTATTGTCGGACCTCGAAGCAGTGGCTGATGATTTTGTTTTGCTGAGTGAAGGACAGGTACATGCGGCTGGGAGCTTATCAGAATTTAAAAACGAAAAGCATACCGTCAGTTTTTGGTTTGAAAATGAACCACCAATCACTTTACTCGAAGAAACAGCAGCTGGTACAATGGCAAATACCGATCCCTGGTGCTGGGAGACCAATTTGAGCATTTCTGAAACCAGCGAAGTTGTCGGGAAATGGGCTTCATGCGGCTGCATCCCCTACGAAATTCAACGAGCCGATTTGTTGCACTCGAAATACATGGAGATCATCAAATGATACGACTCATTCAGTTTGAAACATACAAACTCATCCGGCAACCACGTATTTGGTTGACTTTTGCTGTGATGACTGTGTTGATGTTTCTGATTAATCTCGGAATGGCCATCGATGGGCAAAAGATGATTGAACTCCTGATCAAGCCCCTATCCGACCAGTTCATTATTTCAGGCAATCTCATAAATGGGAATCTCATCGCTTATGTATCCTTAAATATGCTGTGGGTCCATATTCCAATATTACTTGTGATCGTTACAGGCGACCTGGTTTCAGGCGAATTCGACGCCGGAACAATCCGTCTGGCGCTATGTTCCACCTTCACACGAGGTCAGTGGCTGACTGCAAAGGTTGCGGCAGCATTCATTTACATTTTCTTTTTCATGCTCCTTAGCGGGGTGCTAATGTTTATACCTGCACAACTGGTCTTTGGCAGTGGCGACCTGCTGGTTTTTAACGCCGGTATTCAGGTGATAGAGGAGCAGGAAGTGTTATGGCGCTTTGTTTTGGCCCTCTTATACGGAACGGTGGGGATGATGACCTTTGCTTCCATCTCTATTCTGTTTTCCATTTTACTTCGAAATTCACTTGCAGCCATCCTGGTTTCACTTGGGATTCTGATTGTCTCTACCCTTCTACAGACATTCGGTATGGGCATTTTTGAATCCTGGCGAAACCTTTTGTTTACCTGGCATATGGCCCAGTGGCAAAATTTGTTTTTCAATGAAGTTGAGATTATCCCTCTATGCAAATCCCTTGGGGTTTTGCTGGCTCACCAGGTACTTGTCCTGGCCATAGCTTTCATCCTGTTTAAGCGTATGAAAATTACCGAATAATGAAGCTCCGGATGCCATCCATATTGCTATTCCTCTTCTTTGCATTTTGGCTGAATGAAGCTCTTGCACAGAAGCTTCCTGATATTTTGCAGGAAGTGCTCAGAAGCGATACGGCTTATCAGTCCATTTCCTGTAAAATTGATGTCCAGCTGAATGTTCCTGGTTTAAGTATGCCTGATAAGGAAATTGAACTCAAACTGGAAAAGGGGAAAAAGCCCAGGATAAAGGGCAAAGGGATCATTATACTTCCCAGGCATGGAATCCTTGGTCAGTACAGGGAGTTTCTGGAGGTGGATTGCCAGGCTATTCCTCTAAGAGAAAACGAAGACACGATCGTTTACAAAGTGGTTTCACTTGATCATAAAACCGATTGGGTTACCGTTGATTTTGCACTTACAAAATCGCTATCGAAAATTCATTCCATGCTGATTTCAACCAGGAAGGACGGTGAATACCTGGTTCGTCATGAATATGCTTCTGATTCTGAATTTTTTCCTGAACAGACTGAGATTAGTTTTGAGGCAATGCCCCTCAAACTCCCCTTAAGATTTATGGGAAAACAAGAGGAAATGGATTTGCTGATTGATGACAATAATGGCTCTCTAACCGGGAACATTATGCTGCGATATTCCGAAATCTCCTGGGAGAAGGCACCCGATTAGCCTGTTGATTTTCAAAAACCATTACCAATCTTAACTTACCATGTATCAGCGTGATTATATATTAAGAATGATTGAGAAGATAGGTGTATTAGTTTCCGGAATCTTAGGCCGGATTAAGAAAGGAGAATTCCAGGAAGCATCTCAGTCAATCGACAATGCCTACCAGGATGTATTGAAAGAAGATGCTGCATTTTTTAACAACATTCCATTAGCCGGGCTGACAGATAGCCTGATCGGGGAGCATAACTACACCAATGGACACACTAGTGGGCATTAAAAACTAATATACGTTCTTTGAAATTCTTTGTACATCGCACTTGTAACGTTTTTCTATAGCGTGACGATTTGAATTGAAATTGCGGATTTTTGCTTTGAATTAAGCATCAATCCATGAATCAAGGCAAATATATCTTCGCTCAACTTACAGATTTTTTACCTCGTAGAGTTTTTGATAGCATCGTTAATAAGCATGAAGGCAATAAGTATGTCAGATCCTTTACATGCTGGAATCAAATGCTTAGTTTGGAAGCTCACCAATCAAAGTACTATCATCTTGGGTTTGGATCAACTATCAAAACGATCAAAACCTAGCGTAAACCTAGCACAAAACAAAAAACACCTACACGAATAAATGTGTAAGTGTTTGATTGTCTTTGTAGCGAGAGGCAGAATTGAACTGCCGACCTCATGATTATGAATCTTCAAATGTACCCTGTAATATCAGTGTTTCCGCTACATTGATCATGCAAATAGTAGCATTTTGCAACAAAATCAGACTCCAAAATCAGACTCCAGAAATAATAGATAATTTCAGGTTAAGCTCAAATGTCTACTCATCTTTCATTGAAGCTGCAATAAATTTAGTAAACATTGAAATATCCTCATGGATGCTTCCTGTTTCAAGGGCTTCCATGTATTCAATCCTTTTGTCAACCGGGATTATTAGCCAGGGATATCCTCCAGACGCTAGCATAGCATTCATTAGGAACCTGGCAATTCTTCCATTGCCATCGAAATATGGATGTATATAAACCAGAATGAAATGACCAAGGACAACTCTTACACTTGCTTCAGATTCCTCTTTAAGTAATTCGAATAACGCAGGCATTGAATCTCGGACTGCTTCATGGTTTGGTGGTGAGTGCAATGAATCCTTAATATATACCGGTCCATTCCGATATCCTGCAAGATCAGATGCTTTCAAAATACCAGCAGTTACACTTGGGGAAAATAATTCCTGGTACCATTTACTAAGATCCTCTTCAACAATTATACCTGCATTTTCTCCACTAAGAATTGACTTAATGCTTTTTTTAACCTCCAGAAAACTAAGATAGTAGCCCCGGGCAGCCATGGCATTTTTTTGCTCAATATCTGTTTTATTCTCATCAGGATTCCAAATTCCAGTTCTCACTCGCTCAATCAACTCAGGAGTAACACGATAACCCTCTATTGAAAGAGAATGATAAGCATCTTCGGAATAAATATCCTCAACCTGCTTAAGATAAATGTCAACGTTAGCAGGCAATTCACAAGCTTTTGGAAAATTGTCGATCACAGATTGACGCATCTTTGACCACATTATTCTTATACGGTTGACATATGGTGATGATTCTCTATTACTTAAGAGTATCGATAGTTTGTCTGCAAATGGATCCAACTCTCGTACATCATAACCAGCTGATTTCATTGTCCTTAATATTTCATTTGCGATTGTGTCATTCCCAATATTTCTAAATGCACCTACTAAACGTCCTGCAATAACACTATGACCGCCCTCAAGTAGTTTCGACAGGAGTCCGGACCCATCTTTAACCATCGCTAAACAGGTCCGTGCATCAGTTGAATGGCGTGTGTAAAAATCTGAACCACAAGCTACCAAACCACTTTCTAAAGAAAAGATATTCAAACCATCCATTGAATATATTTCACTATTTGCAGGCAAATTAGCTCTTATATCAAAGATTGAAGTATTAAAAATCAAACTTGTTACTTTATTTCTGGCTTTTGGAGAACGCACTAATAGTTGTTTAGGGACTGTTTTGTTTCCGGCATGAAGCTGTAAAGATTGGTCGGGCGATAAACACCAATTGTCCTCAAACCTGGAAGGACAATATGCACACATAAATTTCCAAAAAGATGTATACCAAGAGGTGGTATCACCTTCAGGACTTTCAGGTCTTGAAGTAATGAACCATCCCTTTATTACTTTTTGGATGAAACCATTCGCTATTAACCTTTCTTTGTGAGTTCGAGAAAGTTCTTCAGCTTTAATTACGGCCTTTCCATTCTCATCTTGGAGAGTCCGCAAAATTTCAAGAGATTCGGCCATTTTTTCTGATGGTGTTGCCATATATATAATTTTTTACGTTTCTTGTTAAATAACCCACTCATACTCATGCGCCAAATTTAGCTTATTGTGTTGTACTGTAATTAGCTTGTAATGCCGTATTGAATTTAGCTTATTGCGTTGTACGATAATTAGCTTATTCTGCAAATGTACACAAATTCAAGCAGCTATAAGAAAATCAGCACTAAGATTAATAATATAATAATGCAATATTTTGGGTGATTGACCCAGTAAAATTGAATACGTGGATATTACTCACGTTGAGTTTACCACCAAGATGAAAGGCTTTGAAGAAATCTTAAGCCAACTTATTGCTGAAGGTAAATCTCTAGCTGTCTCGATCCTAAGCGACGCCGATAGTCTAAGCCGTTTTTCTATACTCTTCAAATGAAGATTGATATCTCTTCTATTTTTATTTGATT
>JAOZLK010000516.1:0-480 GCA_029934875.1 Bacteroidales bacterium
TGATCAGATTAGCATGCACCTGCCTGATGGTGAAGATTTCACAATTATTTCTAAAAATAATTCCGGGGTCAATAAATACATCCAGCAAGCGGTCCTCAATGGAGAACCTTTAAACAGGGCCTGGTTTACTCACAGTGAACTTATGAATGGAGGAACTTTGGAACTGACTATGGGAAGCAAACCCAATAAGCTGTGGGGTAGCAATAAAGAGGACCTGCCTCCTTCCTCAACAGATTATATGCCCCAATTGGGAAAATAGATAATAAATACAGAATTCTATCACAATGAAGAGATCACACAATCCGCGATTAAGAATCAACTTAGGCTTTGCCTTGTTGTTTGCCTGCATCATAAGTAGCTACAGCCAGCCAGATGCGAACGATCTGTCGTCCGAAAAGAAAGATCTGTCATCGCTCGAATGGGAGTTGTGGGGATACAGGCCCGATGCCTGGAGAATGAATTTTGATTTTGAGAATTTTA
>JAOZLK010000516.1:490-3438 GCA_029934875.1 Bacteroidales bacterium
GAATTTTACAGGGAATTGGGCCGAGTTGCGACAAATACCTTTTGAGCTCCCCGGGTCGGTGAGAAATGCACTATTGAAAGCCGGCATCATCGAGGACTGGAATATTGGATTGAACAGCACCTCCTCCGAGTGGATTGAGAACAGGCACTGGATCATCGCGGCAAAGATCCCTGACCAATGGGCCCGGAGCACTCATCAGCAGGTAATCTTGCAGTGTGATGGTCTGGATCAACTGGGAACCGTGAGAATAAACGGTATTGAAGCAGGTTCATTTAACAATGCCTTTATCCCCTACTCCTTCAATATTAAACCTTATCTGAAGGATCAGGATAATACCATCGCCTTTGTTTTTGAGTGTCCGCCTCAGGATCTGGATCAGATTGGCTACACCTCAAAAATTACAGACTGGAAACCCAGGTTTAATTATGGCTGGGACTGGATCCCAAGAATTGTACAAATCGGGATATGGGATAAGGTCTGGATAAAAACCGCTGAAACCGGCCTCCCTGTAATGGAAGACATTCAGGTGAATACAGACGCCAACAGACTGAAAGAGAGAGGAGAATTAAGGCTGAAGGCAAGCTTTAACCAAAGTGCCCTCGCGGGTCATGTCAGAATATCTCTTACAGATTCTGAAGGAGAGAAGGTGCTGGAGGAACTGATTAGCAGTAAGGAATTGATTCAGCAAAAAGTCTGGAAAGATTTAAAAATCAAAAGGTGGTGGCCAAACGGTACTGGTGAACAGCATTTATATAATCTGGACTTATCCTTAGAGGATGAAGCCGGAAATCTGGTTCAGCAAATGACGCATAGAATCGGCTTCAGAAACATCGAGTGGCTACCTTGTGAAGGGGCTTCCCCTGAAGCCGATCCGTGGATTTGCAGTGTGAACAATAAGCCCATTTTCCTCCAGGGGGTAAACTGGACACCCATTCGGCCAAATTTTGCCGATTTAAAAGAGGAGGATTACCGCCAGCGCTTATCAACATACCAGGAGCTGGGTGTCAATACCATCAGGATATGGGGAGGAGGATTTGCCGAAAAAGAGTGCCTGTATGATCTCTGTGATGAATTGGGCATACTGATCTGGCAGGATTTCCCACTGAGTTCTTCGGGAATAGACAACTATCCTCCAGAAGGGACGGATGCGGTTTACGAGATGTCCCGGATCGTGAGACACTACGTGTATCGACTCCAGCATCATGCCGGGCTACTGCTCTGGTGTGGCGGGAATGAGTTATATAACAGGGAGAATACATCCCCTGTTACGGATGCACATATCATGATCAACGCGATGAAAGAGATCGTAAGCACAATGGATCCTGAACGCAAATTTGTGGCTGGCAGTCCATCAGGCCCAAATATTTCTGCCACGAGGAACAATTTTGGAAGCGGGAATAATTGGGATACCCATGGCCCCTGGAAGTTGCCTGTTACACAGGGCGACCGAAGCATGAAGGGTGTAAAAGATTACTGGGATGCCAATGATGCGCTGTTTATTTCAGAAGCCGGAGCCCCTGGCGCAATGTCAGCCGAAATGATCACCAAATACAGCGGTTCCTACAATCCCCTGCCGGCAAATCTGGATAACCCGATTTGGAGAAATGTAAACTGGTGGGTTGATTGGGATGAATACAAGGCAGATCATGGAGGGAAAGGGACCGAATCTCTTGAAGAATATGTTACCTGGAGCCAGCAACGCCAGGGTGAAGGGCTCTCTATTGCAATGAAAAGTTTTAAAGACCGGTTCCCGGGGTGTGGTGGATTTCTTATCTGGATGGGGCATGACAGTTTTCCATGCATGGTAAACACATCTATCATAGACTTTGAAGGGAATAAAAAGCCGGCAGCATATGAATTAAGTAAAGTGTGGAAATCAGGTATTTAGATTAGCATTGAGTTGGACCAAAAAAGACTGGTTTAGTCGTAGTTGTAAAGTTTGTGGTATTGATTCCGGGGACTCTATTCATAGGGGGTCTCCGGATTCATTTCACTAAAAAAAAGAAGAGATGAAATACAGATTCTTATGGCTCGTGGTTTCAGGACTTCTGCTGACTGCATGCAGCAACAGCGTTCCTGAAGAACAAATTCCGGCTGACCTGCCAATGGATTCAGTTCCAAATCCCCCGGTCGATCAGAATCCGCTTGTGAATTACCAGCTGTGGAAAATAGAGCATGGGAAATTCTACCTGGATGGAGCATGGAAATTTCTGAAAATTGGAAAACCACTGCGTGATTTTTCCTCCGCTGCACAGGTTGATCAGCTTATTGCAGATTTGGATATCTTGAGAGATAAATACTATAACACCATAGAGATAAATTGCTACTGGCATCATTTTGATACAAATGGAGACGGAGTCCCTGATAAATCTCTTGCCCCTTTAAGCAAACTGGTAAATGCAATTTATCAAAAAGGCATGTATCCCTGCCTTTCCGTCGAAACTTATTCTGTTGGAGGAGGCCAGATCCCTGCTGCTTTTTGGAATTTGAATCCGGATGCTTATGCCATTGATGATGAAGGAAACAGTGTGAAGGATACAGAATATGGATTTGGAACCAATGTGGTTTCGATCTTTCACCCCGGATACAGGGAAGCTGCTCACACCTTTATACAAAGTCTTGCACGGGGCATTGATACAAAGAAGATTCTCTATTTCGAGACCACGGTAGAACCACAATACATGGGAACCGTTAACTTGTGCTACAGTGAGCATGCGAAAAATGCGTACAAGCTTTGGAGGGAGGAGAATAACATTACGGATCCGGGGTCTGAAATGCCGGCATCCTTTCCAATCCCCCCTGACTTTATTGCGAATGATACCTGGAACAAGTTCAGGGCTCAATTTCTGGCTAAATGGATCAATGATGACGCTGCTGCTTATAGAGAGATCGCAGGAGAATCTGCATACGTGGCACACGATGGGCCGTCACGCCGTTGTAGGGACTTC
>JAOZLK010000516.1:3448-3765 GCA_029934875.1 Bacteroidales bacterium
CGATGCCGGAGAATCGGAGCAAATCAGAAGAGATGGTGATCCTTTAGAGTTTCTCACTCATTTAACTGCAGCTAATATTATTCAGGTGAACTGGACCTGGTATTTTCCGACAAAATCTGTGAACCAGAAAGCCTACGACAGGGTGTGGGAGGTCATGGAAAATACAAGCAGAGATTGGGCAGTGAGTGAACATATGACATTTAACGGAAGTGATTTCACGAGCTATAGCGATCAGTATCTTGAACTTATACTTATGAATACGCTAAATCAAGGCACGCGCTTCGGGTGGGAATTTGTCAATGTTGCGAGTGGCAGCA
>JAOZLK010000517.1 GCA_029934875.1 Bacteroidales bacterium
TCCGAGCTTCCAGCTTCCTCCCTGCCCCTGGAATAGATCCAACTGTTACATTCCGGAATATCTACCATTGTATTCCCCTGGAATATTCCCATGTATTCGGGATGGCCATAGGCCTGGTATCTGCACAAAACCTTATTTTCCGTACAGAATTTCTGATAATTTTTTACAAAACTTTCTAAAAACAATTCGATTACCGTATTGTTGAAATCATAGCGTACCCGCCTGACCGTTTCCAAAAAATCGTCCGAAAGTCCACATTCATTTTTTCCATCCTCTGCCTGTAAAACCAGAGGTAAATATGGAGTCAGGTCATAGCCATTCCTCTCCTTAAATAGCTTTGTCATTTCATCAGTCCAGTTCGAACCGCTCAACTCAATACTGTCAACAAAAAGTGCTCTTATCAGCTCATGAAGAGGAATCCCCGTGTATTCTTCAATTGCTTTCAACCTGTCTATGTAGGCGACTACCGACTCCTCCTTGAAATGATCCATCACCGGTCCTCCTGCACCAAGCGCACCATGCTGTACTTCCCTGAAATCCTTCTCAACATAGACAACAACAAGCATATACTCTTTTGCATCCGTTTCATATTCAATCTTACCATTTATCATCTTTTCAGAGAGATCAATGATCTCTTCAACTGAATGAATATTTTGGTGGATTAGTTTAACTGCCTTTACGCTTACACTCCCCCTGGAGACCTCTGATATGTTCAAAAACTCATTAATATCAATACTGACTTTTGTATTCTCATTTATGAGCTGTTGCTTTACACCTATCCTTTGAATTCTTTCATCTTCGTCCAGGAATTCTCCTCCAAAAGGCCATCCCGAACCCACGAGAAGGTCTGCTATCATTCCATTCTTTTGAGCCTCAAGAGATGCTGTTTTCACCATTTCGCTCCACTGCGGGCTTCCCCACTCCAATGCCTCAATTCCTAAATTATCGTTTTCAGGGAGCATGGCGATGGGGTTGATCTCTACGCCTCCAATGCCTGCATCCTTCAAAACAGCCAATTCCCTTTTTATCTCTTCAGCTTCCAATCGGTCGTCATTCCACCACCATCGTACCATGGGGCGTGCATTTGCATCCGGGTGTTGGAATTTATTAAAAAGCTCGTCGTTATTTATCCCCCGGTTACATGCAAAAAGTGCAAGAATAAACAGGGTGCTGACAATGGATTTTAAAGGCATAATATTATTTTGTTTTTTCAATATAGATCTCATCCAGCTCTTCAGAATCTTTATATTTCACTCTAAGCCCGGCTAATTGTAGTTTCAACTCTTTTACCACATCCGCGTATTCAGGAACATTGTACACGTTCCTCATTTCCCCGGGATCTTTCAAACGATCATAAAGTTCCCATTCATCAACATCGTAATAGAAATGAACCAGTTTATATTGTTTGGTAACGATGCCGTAATGCCTTTTCACCATATGATAACCGGGATATTCATAATAGTGATAATAGACTTCGTCACGAGTCCATTCATCAGTATTCCCTTTTAGCAAAGGCATTAGACTTTCGCCCTGCATATCATCAGGTGCCACAATTTGAGCTGCCTCAAGGAATGTTTGGGCAAAATCAAGATTCTGAACCATCTCATCACTGGTCGTACCCGCGGATATTTGATCAGGCCATCGAACCAACAATGGCGTTTTAAATGATTCGTCGTAAATAAACCGCTTATCGAACCAACCATGTTCCCCCAGGTAAAATCCCTGGTCGGAAGTATATACAACAAGTGTATTTTCAGCCAATCCGCTTTCATCTAAATAATCCAAAACGCGGCCTACATTATCGTCAACCGAAGAAATACAGGCTAAATAATCCTGCATATAGCGCTGGTATTTCCAGCGCATTTTCTCTTCATCACTCATTGTGGGCCAGTTCTCTTTAAAATATGCACCAATAGAATCTAAAATGGGATCGTATTGCTCACGCTGCTTCCTGTTCATTCGTTTATAGATATTATCGAAGTTGTTACCCATCACCGGGATAACAGGCTCTACGCTTCCCATACTTAAAATAATCTCAGGCTTTATTTTGCTATCGTTGCTATACTTCATATGGTGAAGCAAATTCATTTCAGCAGTCTTTGCTGCGGTACCCCTGTTTTTATAATCATCGAATAAAGACTCAGGTTCAGGGAATGTCTTCCGGCTGAACTCCTTGAATTTTTCAGGACTGGGCCACCATGGTCTGTGAGGAGCTTTGTGAAGGTACATCATCATAAATGGTTTGTCCTTTGATCGCTTCTTATCCAACCACTCAATGGTTAAATCAGTGATGATATCAGTTGCATATCCAGTGATTGTTGTATCACCCCCAGGCGTATTGAAACTTGGATTTATATAATTCCCCTGCCCCGGCAAAATCATAAAATCATCCACCCCTTTTGGATTATTGCCAAAATGAAGCTTGCCATACATCGCGGTTTCATACCCTGCTGTCTGAAAAATTTGAGGGAAGGTAATTTGTGTAGTATCAAAAGGCAATACATTGTCGATTTTACCATTGATATGAGTATGCTTGCCAGTTAGAATCGTCGCCCTTGAGGGAGCACAGATTGAATTCGTCACACAGGCATTGGTAAAAAGCATTCCCTCATTAGCCAGCCTGTCGATATTTGGGGTTGAAATCAGACGATTATCATAGGCGCTTATGGCTTGATAAGCATGATCATCAGACATGATAAAAAGAATATTAGGTCTTTGCTGAGCAGCAGAATCATCCTTAATTCCTGAGCAGGCATGCAGGATCAATGAGGCTATTATCACTAAAACTAAGCTTCCCTGTTTTTTCATAAATTATTAAATCGTCAGTTCTAGAAAGAAAAACTATTTCTTGTATTTCACTACTCCATCTTCCTTAGGATAAGGCACTTTACCTCCACCCTCAACCCATGTTCCCGTGGGAGCATTATTCGTTTCAAGCCATTCCAGCATGCTCTGATTCATTTGCAGTGCCAATTCCATTACTTCGGATGAAGGATTCTCCAACAAATTATTCTGTTCCCCCAGATCCTCATTCACATGATACATTAAGTATTTTTCTGTCTCGTAATAATAAAACAGCTTATAATAATCATCCCCAACACGTTTCTGAACAACAGTTGAAGGGCGTAGCCTACTGCCCATATATCCGGGGAAATGCCAGAATAAATTTTCTCTGGTCAGCCTTTTCTTCTCACCGGTAAGGATATCGGCAAAGGAGCTACCATCCAGCATTACTTTTTCCTCATTGTCCTTTTTCAGGTCAGCCACATTTACCCCTACAATATCAGCCAGGGTTGGATAGAAATCGATACAGTGTACCGCCTGATCTGTGACCGTATTTGGAGCAATTAAACCTGGCCAGCGGCAAATAAGCGGAACCCTTATTCCACCTTCTGTAAACACACCTTTCCCCCCGGTTAAGGGGCCGTTGCCTTTCACTCCGCCATTATCTGAATATACAATGAATAGGGTGTTGCTACTTATATCATCAGAAAAATCTCCGTCACCATCAGGATCCTTAAGAGCCGCGGCGATTTTTCCTATATTCTGATCCAAGAGCTCAATCATTGATGCATATTCTGCTCTTCCCTTCTCCAAGCCCTGCTTCTCATACTTTGCTGTCAGATCCTTACGCCCAACAACTTTGTAATGAACTGCATGAAAAGGCACATACAAAAAGAATGGCTCTTCATCATCCGCTTTTTCTTCGATATAGTCGACACAAAAATCACCGATTGCATCCGTAAGATGTTTAGGTGTTCC
>JAOZLK010000518.1 GCA_029934875.1 Bacteroidales bacterium
TATAGGAGGCAGTATTTGCTCGTTCCGGAAAGAATCGATTGCCCTTTTTCACACACTAAGTGGCAATTAACAAACAGGTATACACTTTATGCTCATTCTGATCTGGCAATAAGTAGGTACAAAAGCTCCGTAAATCAGCTGGTTCTACTTGGGGATATGTTTGACTATGAAGACCCTTTAAAAAATAATGTAGATATCTTAAAGGATCTTATTTCAAAACCTCTTCATGTGATTCTGGAAGATACCGCCAAATATTCGGGGAAATATGTTTTGATAATAATCAAAGACGGAGAAATTTTTCTTTCCCATGATTCTACCGCCAATAGAAAGATCTTTTATAGTTACAAGGAAAATACTCCATGGTTTTGCTCACAACCACACTTGCTGGCAAAGGTAATGGGATATCAATTGTCCAAAGATCCTTCCAGACAGGAATATTATAGATCTGATGACTTTATCAGGCTCAATAAAACACATCTGGGAAACACCACATGTTATGATGATATTAACCAGTTAATGCCCAATCACTATTTAGATCTAAAGAAAAACCAAATAATTCGCTACTGGCCAACAAAGTGTATTGAGAAAAATGACTGTTTTGAAGCCGCAGAAAGATGCTCGGTAATGCTCAAAGGGTTCATGGAAAGTATTTCTAACCGATATAAGGTCATGCTACCAGTTACTGCTGGAGCAGATTCGAGATTGTTAATGGCAGCTACCGGGAACTTCAGGGAAAAGATTCTCTACTATATCAATATGGACAAGCGGCTATCAGAAAAGAGTACAGACATCAAAGTGCCTAAAAGGTTATTTCAGAAGCTCTCTATGGAATTTAATGTGGTTACCATACCCGAGGAAGTTGATAGCTTTTTTGAAATAGCCTTTGATGAGAATAACCCGATGGCTGCAAAGAAATATCTTCCCCATATATATAATTATTATCGAAAATATTCAGACAGAGTAAATCTTCCCGGACATATTGCTTCGGCTCCGTGGGGCATTAACCAATTTGAGAATCAAACTGTCACAACAGAAGAATTGAATAGGTTTTATGGGGTCTATAATAAATATGACCATGTTGAAGCTTATTATCAACAATGGATGGGGGACAGTCGCAAGCTATGTGAAGATTGCAACCTGAGTGTAATAAATCTTTTCTACTGGGAAGAAAGGATTACTAACTGGGGTTCTCAAACTTCATTGGACAAGGATATGGCTCAAGAGGATATAAATCCATTTAATTCAAGGCTCCTTAACGAACTTTTTTTGTCAGTTCCTCCCAAATTTAACACTCAACCCGGGAAGCGCCTTCATCAAAGTATCATCACAATATTATGGCCCGAGATTATGAATGTGCCATTTAATCCCACCCTCAAAACAGCGGTTAAAGTGCTACTTGCACAATATGGTCTTCAAAAATTAGCGGAAAAAACACATTATATGCTTACAAATAAAAAGTATGAAAAGTTATACCTCAACAGGTCCGCTTAATTGAATCTCAACAACGATTCTATAGATCATTGTATAAAGGGACTTCCTTCATAAATTCCACTTTCTTGGTTGCAAAATCCAAATAGCAACAATAGTGCTTTAATCCATTGGTAACCATCAGATACTTAACGTTGAATACCAGGTTGTACCGGGCCACCTGATCAAATGTATTCTGTGTGATCTTTACTTCAGGTGCCTTGCATTCTACTAATACAGCAGGATGACCGGCAGGTTTATGGACAAGGATATCACACCTTCGCACCATCTCGTTTAGCTTAAGCGAATATTCAGTCATTATGAGTGCGGTCGGGAATTCTTTCTCCTCAATTATATATCTGGCAAAACGTTGCCGTACCTCCTCTTCAGGAGTGAACATTACATAACGTTTCCTGAAAATATCTAACACAAAACGGCTCTCCTCTTCCTGCCTGAAGCGGAATTCATACTCGGGAAGATTCAGTTTTCGCATGAAATAGCCTATCTTTAGAATTGGATTTACAATGTAATAAAGATCGCTCTAACCGGGAGTGAATATAAGTTGAAATCAAGCTATGATGAAGACAAAAAAAGAGATAATTGAAAACTGGCTTCCAAGGTATACAGGCATCCGGACAGAGGATTTTGGAAGATACATTTTACTTACCAATTTCCAGGGATATCTTGAGGAGTTTGCTAAAATAAACCAAACAGATGTGGTGGACCGCAATGTAGCCATGCCAGCTGCCACCTCCAATGGAATCACCATGATCAACTTTGGAATGGGAAGTGCCAATGCAGCAACTGTCATGGACCTTCTGGCAGCCATCCAACCTAAAGCAGTGCTCTTCCTGGGAAAATGTGGCGGATTGAAAAAGAAAAATGAACTGGGCGATCTGATCCTTCCCATTGCTGCACTGAGGGGGGATGGTACCTCAAATGACTATCTTCCCCCGGAAGTGCCAGCCCTCCCATCCTTTAACCTTCAGCGCGCCGTTTCCCACGTAATCAGGAACATGGGAAAGGACTACTGGACCGGAACCGTATTTACAACCAACCGGAGGGTATGGGAACATGACAACAAGTTTAAAAAATACCTTAGAAAAGTCAGAAGCATGGCCATCGATATGGAGACCGCCACCCTTTTTATCGTGGGATTTGCCAATGAAATCCCGACCGGTGCCCTTCTGCTGGTTTCAGATCAGCCCATGATCTCAGAAGGAATAAAGACACAGAAAAGCGATAAGCAAGTCACTGAAAAATTTGCCCAAATGCATCTCGAGATCGGAATTGAATCTCTCCAGGAGATCATCAATCACCGGGAGTCTGTGAAACACCTGAAATTTATGTAGTTTTGGGGATGACCTACGAACAGCTCATTGGAGACCTGAAAAACAAGGTCTACAAACCTCTATATTTCCTTTTTGGAGATGAGCCCTATTATATTGATCTGGTCACCGATTATATCACTAAAAACGTACTTACAGAAGCGGAGCAGAGCTTTAATCAGACCATAGTTTACGGGAAGGAGTCCGATGCCGGACAGGTCATAAACCTGGCCAAACGGTTTCCCATGATGTCATCACACCAGGTAGTGGTCATCAGGGAAGCTCAGGAGCTTAAGAACTTCGAGGATTTGATCCACTATATAGAGACTCCCCAGCCCTCCACCCTGCTGGTGATCAATTACAAGTATAAAAAACCCGATAAAAGAAAGAAAGTATTTAAAGCACTGGAGAAAAACGGAGTAAGCTTCGAATCCAAGAAGTTATACGATAACCAGGTGCCGGGTTGGATCGCCGGTTATGCCTCTAACAAAAAGTATCGTATAGAACCCAAGGCTGCTGCCCTGCTGGCTGAATACCTGGGGAGCGACCTCTCTAAGATTGCCAATGAAGTAGAAAAACTAACCATTGCCATAGGCGAAAAAGGTCAAACCATTGCTGCCTCCCATGTGGAAGAGCATATTGGTATCAGCAAGGATTACAACCAGTTTGAACTACAGAATGCACTTGGGAAGCGGGATGTTTTAAAGGCCAACCGCATCATCAATTATTTTGCCGAGAACCAGAAGAATTACCATATTACCCAAACCATATCATCCTTATACTACTACTTCTCCAAATTGTTATTGATTCACTATATCAAGGACCGGTCCAAACAGAATGTGGCAGCCACGCTGAAAGTAAATCCTTTCTTTGTTAAGGACTACGAAGCTTCAGCCCGACTCTATTCCGCCGGAAAACTGGTGCAGATTATCTCCTTGCTACGCTCCTATGATATGCGAT
>JAOZLK010000519.1:0-1589 GCA_029934875.1 Bacteroidales bacterium
ACTCTCGGATAATTATCTGTATTCTTCTGGTGCACCCCACCATTGTTCTGACCTGGTCAGATTGAAATAGAATTGTCTACACTCAAAAATTTCTCAACAATGAAAAAGCATATTCTTACAAGTATCACAATCGCATTTTTCACGGTGACCATCGTCACCCAATCAGTGGATCAAAATAATTAGAAAGCTTAATCCTCCAGAAAAAATAATATGAAAAAAGCAATTTTATCAATAACGACAATTCTCGTTTTTATAATCAGCGCCAATGCCCAAATAAAGCTATTTAGCCATGGAAGTATCGCAATTGGTGGTACCACAGACCCAGGCTCAAGTACTGATTATACTAAGTTTTATGATCGGACTATTTTTGATTTAGATGCCACTTTCAATGATGAAACAATATTTGATGAGAAAGCCACTTTTAACAAGAAGCCACAGTTTACTGATGGTCTTAGTGTTAATGCCAGCACCAATGCAGATTTCTATTCCACAACAACATTCTATCGTACAGTAGATTTCGGGCAATATGGATCCAATTACCTAGTAGAGTTTTATGGCGACATTGACTTTCAAGATGCTAATCCTTCCGCTGATTTTGATTGTTTTATGCCTGCAGAGTTTCAAGATGATTTAATAGTGTATGGTGATTTTATGGACTATTCGGACTTGAATCTTAAAACCAAGATCAATATTATTGATATAGGTTCATTGGAAAAAGTAGTGAGATTACAAGGAGTAACATATAATTACAAAAAGGATGAATTGGATCATCCACTTAGATCTGGATTTCTTGCTCAAGATCTTCAGATAGTATTTCCAGATTTAGTTGTTGAAAGGGAGAAAGGGCTTGCGATAAAAAGCCTCGAACTTATTCCATATTTAGTAGAAGCAATAAAAGAACAACAAGAAAAAATTGAATCCCTTCAAACTCAATTAGAAGATCTTTCTGCAACACCAATACAGAAAAGTGCCGCAATCTCTGATCCGATTGCGATGAGACAGATTGATGTAGATAGTGAATTGTTTCAGAACTCGCCCAATCCATTTACAGATATTACAACAATCAAATTTACACTTAGTGAAAATGTTAACCAAGCAGTGATTTACATCTTCGATATGATTGGGAAACAGCTTAAAAGTTATAAACTCAAAGAATATTTCGGAGGCGAAATTAATATAGAAGGAGGCGAACTTGATGCTGGTTTGTACATGTACTCTCTTGTGGCGGATGGTAATGTTGTTGGGACAAAGCAAATGCTATTAACGAAATAATGGACGCTTATGAAGACTTTTAATTTGATAATATTATTTGTTTTGCTTACTAGCAGTGGCTACGCTCAAACTGTTCTAAAGACCATTATAGAAAAAACCCCATGGGGAGCCAATGTTTTAACCGACAGCATGGAGGAAGCTAAAATGGTTGACAGGATTTACGGAGACAATTATTATAGAAACCAAGGCTTTACAGAAGTGGAATACCTTGAGACATATGGTGACTCCGCTAGCTCTACAGATAAATTTAATTGCCATGGTTGGGCTTGGTATATGTCTATCGCAGCAGATGGATCTGGCTTACTTGATCCCCGAGT
>JAOZLK010000519.1:1599-3755 GCA_029934875.1 Bacteroidales bacterium
AGGTACAATACCTTACATTTCGGATAGTATAAGCTATAAAGTGGTTACATCTGAATCTGAAGCAGATATCGTTTGGTGGGATGATGCTAGTCATTCGGCTTTAACAACAGTAACTTCTGGAGTTTGGACCTCAAAATGGCAAAATGGCCCACTTGTTCAACATGATTGGGATGACCAACCCTATGGTTCAACAGGGCTGGTATACTACAAAAGGTGTTTCCATAGAATAACTGGAATAATTTCCTCAAATTATAATGAAGATCATTGTAAAGTAGAGTTTGAGGATATTACAATAGCTGATGGCCTTATTGTTGTGGTTGAATTCGAAGATTGGGTGTTGCTTGATGGTACAGTTACCGTAGGAAATGGAGTTACCTTGGATATTCAACCAGGCCCTACCAATTAAGAATAATGAAGTTCCCGGTAATTGACTATATTGATTTATTTACAAAAACCAAAAGACAATTGAGATCTGCAATTTTAATCATATTATCGTTTGTAGCCCTCTTCACGACTTATGAGTGTGAAAGCGAAACAGAACCATTGCCTCCAGAGCCTGAGCCTGCTCCTGCTCCTGGTCACTTGAAAATATCTGTAACATATCCGGAGCCAATTATTATAAATGGTTCTTTGGAAGGATTTCAACAGGTGCCAGGAGAGGAAGCTGCAGTAATTTTGTACCAAAATAAGGATGCAAGATGTTTAGGGTATAAGGATGCTGCAGTTGGTTTCGCTATGGATGGGGACACTGTAGTTTTACCTAAATATCGAATGTGGACAAACGGGGACGGGGAAGTTTTTATTGAAAATGTTGAAGCAGGAGAGTATTATCTTACAATTTTCACGATACAAGTACATAAATATACTGAGAAATACATCGAAATACCAGTGGGTGACACATTAGAACTTAAGAAAGACTTCACACCAGATGTTAAATTTTATGAAGATCTTGAACCCTGGGATTATGAAATACCCGCTGATTAATAGTATCTCTCCTACCAAATAGGTTATAGATTTCTCTGGAGTGAACATTGCACTATCTATCTTTCTGAATGGGTGTAATAACAATCCGAAGGGAGCAGAGAGGATTTGGAGCCATGGGAGGCGACGATGTACAAATGATTCTTCAATAGAAACACCTTCAAGGTTCAACAAAAAATAGTATTAATTCAATTGATATCATTAAAAACCAGCAATAAATGAATTCACAGATATTATCACTCTTGACCCTGATATTTATAGCTATAGCAAGCCATGGGCAAAAAATAATCAAGTGAGCGTCTGGTTCGAGATATCAAACGAAACACCTGGAGGAAGTTCTCATCCGAAGAAAAAATCAGAATTGTAATTGATGGCTTGCGAGGAGAGACAAGCATAGCCGAATTATGTCGCAGAGAGGGGATCCTTTTACGGATGAAACAAGAATTGAGTACTCTCTTTCAGAAGGGATCAGCTCAGCATCAATATTTATTTATAACATGATTGGAGAGCAGATAGCTGAACACCAAATGAACCAATTTGGTTCAGGTGAGCTGTTAATTTTAGGAGGGGAACTCGATCCGGGACTGTACTTATACTCTTTAGTTGCCGATGGGCAGTTAATCGGTACAAAACAGATGTCAGGAGTAGCCCTTGTTTTATCCGTCTTGCTGATTGGATATAATAATAGACTCTAGAGGTAAACCTTCAACAGTGCCGCCTCCAACAGCAGGCGATCTCTCTTGTATTCCAAAAGCAAGAGCTGATTCCGGAAGTGGAAATCCGAAGTATAAAAGTATTCCGTGAGGGAAATCTCTCCATTGTCGAGGGAGAGTGCCAGCAACTCAAGAGTGTTTCCCGCATCCAGGGCGCTTTCCAGGTTTTGAATCCTTAGATCCAGGTTGTCAAGCTGATTGAGCATTTGCTCCACTTCTTTCTCAAGTTGCAGGGTAAAGCGCTGGACATCTGCTTCGGCATAAATCACTTCGGATTTGGCGCTTTTGATGGTATTGCTGTTTTCCCACAGGGGGACGGAAAGGCCAATCTGGAAGCCCTTGAATTTCAGATCCAATACGGTTTCCGAGTAATACCCGGCTGAGATCCTGGGAAGGTTCTGGCCCAGCATTACACTTTGCTCTTCTCTTTTCAGTTCCAGCTCTTGCTGGTACAGAAGCAAA
>JAOZLK010000520.1 GCA_029934875.1 Bacteroidales bacterium
GCCATTTTTTCAGAGATTGATCCGGAATTGCAGTACGAAGCAATTTGCCAGACCATCCATGAAGGCTTCACCGACCTTGATCTGAAAAAAGTATTTTACACCGATCACCAGATTTTCGAACGTTACCATAAGTTCAGGTTCCATGATCGTTTCAGCCGGAAAGAATCTCTTTCAGCCAAGGAGCTTATTGGTCTTAACCCGGGCGACTATGTGGTGCATGTCGACCATGGCATCGGGATCTTCGGCGGACTGGAGAAGATTGAAGTAAATGGCAAAATACAAGAATCCATCAGGCTTGTTTACAAGGATAAGGATGTTCTCTATGTCAATATCCACTCCCTCCACCGAATTTCCAAATACAAGGGAAAGGATACCGGTCAGCCCAAAATTTATAAACTTGGGACCGGGGCATGGCAAAAGCTTAAAAATAACACCAAGAAGAAGGTCCAGGATATTGCCAGGGAGCTGATCCTGCTCTATGCCAAGAGAAAAAACCAGGAAGGCTTTGCATTTTCTGCCGACACTTACCTGCAACAGGAGCTGGAGTCGTCTTTTATCTATGAGGATACTCCCGACCAGTTAAAAGCCACTGCCGATCTAAAGCTTGGGATGGAGGCAAAATTCCCCATGGACCGCCTGATATGCGGAGACGTAGGATTCGGGAAAACCGAGGTGGCCATTCGGGCCGCATTTAAAGCCGTAAGCGACAGCAAGCAGGTTGCCGTGCTGGTTCCAACCACCATTTTAGCCTTTCAACATTTCAACACTTTCAGAGATCGCCTTAAGAACTTCCCCTGTACAGTGGATTACGTGAGCAGGTTCCGGACTTCGGCCGAGCAAAGAGAGATCGTTAAAAAACTAAAAGAGGGGAAAATTGATATCCTCATTGGTACCCACAAGCTGGTGGGAAAGGAAATTGAATTCAAAGACCTGGGGCTCCTGATCATCGACGAAGAGCAAAAGTTCGGAGTTGGTATAAAAGAAAAGCTAAAGCAGATGAAGCTAAACGTGGATACACTCACGCTCACAGCGACTCCCATACCTCGCACCCTTCAGTTTTCTTTAATGGGTTCCAGGGATCTTTCCATTATCAACACCCCGCCACCCAACCGCCATCCTATTATTACAGAGCTCCACCCCTTCAATGAAGAAATTATCCGGGAAGCCATTGATTATGAAGTTAGCCGCGGGGGACAGGTCTTCCTGATCCACAACCGGGTGCAGAACATCATGGAAATCAAAGAGATTGTTGACCGGGTGCTTCCCGGGGTAAGGTCGGTGGTGGCCCATGGTCAGATGGAAGGGAAAAAACTGGAATCGGTGATACTCGATTTCATGCAGGGTGATTTTGATGTATTGATTGCTACCACTATTGTTGAATCGGGACTCGACATTCCCAATGCCAATACAATAATTATTAACAATGGCCATCAGTTCGGATTGAGTGATCTTCACCAGCTGAGGGGAAGGGTAGGTCGATCCAATAAGAAAGCCTTCTGCTACATATTTGCACCCCCCATTACCCTTCTCTCGCCCGAGTCGCGCAGAAGACTGAAAGCCGTGGAGGAATTCTCTGCCCTGGGAAGTGGATTTAACATCGCATTGCAGGATCTTGATATCAGGGGTGCCGGGAACCTGCTTGGTGCTGAACAGAGCGGTTTCATTGCAGATATAGGCTTCGAGACCTACAACAGGATCCTGAATGAGGCCATCCTGGAATTGAAAGAAAAGGAATTCAGCGGGCTCTATGAAAAAGCAGCCGAAGAGCCAGCCGAATCACTTGTTTTCTCCCCTGATTGCCATATAGATACGGATCTTGAACTGCTCTTCCCGGACAACTATGTGTCCAACATCAGTGAAAGGGTAGAATTGTATCGTAAACTGGATGCCATCAGCGACCCGGAATCGCTTATTTTGTT
The DNA here is from genome assembly GCA_029934875.1 of Bacteroidales bacterium. Lineage (GTDB taxonomy): Bacteria > Bacteroidota > Bacteroidia > Bacteroidales. Next base: position 1,920 of record JAOZLK010000520.1, read on the forward strand.
CCGGGAAATGCTTATCGATCGCTTTGGCCCCCTGCCTTCTCCTTCCGAAGAATTAATGAAGGTTGTGGAACTTCGATGGACCGCCCGGAGACTGGGTGTTGAAAAGATTGTATTGAAAAAGAACATTCTGATCACGTATTTTGTAAGCAATCCTGATTCACCTTTCTACCGCTCGAAAAAGTTCAATGAGGTAATCGGGAACATACAGGCCCATCCAAGGATCTTCAAAATGAGAGAGGACCAGGAAAGATTGAGCCTGCGAAGTGACCAGGTGGGTTCCATTCGTGAAGCCTGCAGGGTCCTTCAGAACCTTCTTAACTGAAAAAATATGAATCTGGTACTCGATCTGGGGAATAGTTTTGGCAAGATTGCTGTTTGCCAGGGAACGAATGTGCTGGAATCAGCAGTGTACGAGAAAATTACCAACCGGGAAATCGCCTATTTTAATGCACGATACGATGGACTAAAGGGTGTAATTATCTCATCGGTGGTAAACGACTCAAGAGAGATGGTTGATTACCTGGGCATGCTCTTCGACAATTGTATTGAACTTGACCACCATACGCCCATACCACTTATCAACCGCTACCGAACCCCCGACACCCTGGGCTATGACCGAATCGCTGCTGCTGTGGGTGCCTATACAATATATCCCGAAAAAAACGTTCTGGTAATAGATGCCGGTACGGCTATCACCTACGATTTGGTAACAGGCGGAGGTGAATACATGGGGGGAAATATCTCTCCCGGTATGGCAATCAGGTTTAAATCCCTGAACAAGTACACCAATCGTCTGCCCCTCCTGGAGCCTTCTATAGAAGAACCGCCCCTGCTTGGAAGCAGTACGAAAGAAGCCATCCAGTCCGGTGTAATAAATGGAATCTTGTTCGAACTTGATGGTTTCATTGGGGACGTATCCCGGCTGCACCCTGAACTTAAGGTGGTTTTAACCGGTGGAGATGCAAAATACTTTGAGGGCAAATTAAAAAGTAGCATCTTTGTGGACCTGAATTTGAACCTTATCGGACTTAACAGAATTTTGGAACACAATGCATCTGAAAAGATATAGCCTTTTATTTGTTTTAGTATTATCACTTTTTCCCCTCTACAGCCAGTTCAATACCTTCTCACCCTACACAAGGTTTGCACTCGGTGATTTATCACAAGCGGGTTTTGCACAGAACCAGGCTATGGGATCGACTGGCCTGGCCATTCACGACGGGAACCGTATAAACACACTGAATCCTGCAGCATTTGCTGCCTTTGATAGTATGTCGGTCTACTTCGACTTTGGAGCTAACCTGTTTTTCAATCAGTATCTGACAGAAGGGGATCAAATTACCAATACATCCAATACCTGGTGGAACATGAACCTGCACCATGTGGCTTTCGCTTCTTCAATGGGCAAGCATATGGGAATATCCGCAGGTATCGTGCCCTTTAGTAGCATCGGTTACAGCATTAAGCAGGAGTACAATAACCTTAACTCCGGGGATGCCATGGACACCTACTACTCTGGAGATGGAGGTGTTATGAATTTTTACATTGGAACAGCATTTAAAGCTTTTGACAGGCTTTCGGTGGGTGTAACCATGAACTATCTGATGGGAAAACTTACAAGGAATCGTGTTGTGAATTTCCCGGCCAATTCCAGCTATTCATCAGCTTCCTCGGAGGAAAGATTCGATATCAGTAAACCGGTTTTCAGCTTCGGAGTACAATACAAAGAGGTAATAAACGAGGATTTCTTTTTCTCAATCGGAGCAACATATGACCTGGCTACCAATATCAATACTGAGTTGCAATACGATGTTACCAATACCATCTACCCCTAT
>JAOZLK010000521.1 GCA_029934875.1 Bacteroidales bacterium
CCACCTGGGCTTCTTTTACAGCTGCCTCAAAAGGTGGCAAATACACTTCCCGCAAACGACGTTCAGACATATCGCTAAATCCTGCGTTTATACCCCTTCGGTTTTCAGAATATCCCACATAATGTTTGGCCGTGGCCATAATGTGATTCTCATCAAACTGCTCCTCCCCTGTTCCCTGGAGCCCCTGAATAAAAGCAACACCCATCCTGGAAACCAGGTATGGATCTTCTCCAAAAGACTCTTCTACCCGACCATACCGAGGATCGCCATTGCATACGTCAAGATTCGGCGAATAGCAATGTGTAATATTTGCAGCACGTGCTTCTTTGGCAATTAAAGTGGTCATCTCTTTTATGAGCTCCGGCTCCCAGGTAGAAGCCAGGGCAATAGATTGGGGAAAATTTGTAGCTCCATCATTCCAGAGACCATGTAGACATTCACCAAATTTCATAAACGGAATTCCCAGTCGCTCATTGACAGGTGCATCCTGTCCCAATTGGTCAATCTTTTCTTCCAAAGTCATTTGACGAAGAAGCTTTTCGACTTTTTCTGCTATTTCAGGATCTGAGCTGTAGCTTGGTTTAATATTCACCTCTTGACAGCTCACCTGAGTGATAAGTACCAGGAATATGATGATTAAATTCTTCATGCCAGGATTAATTTTTCTGTGATCAATAATATGATTAAAAACCTTAATTCAATATTACATCAATCCTGTAAGAGAAAATGTGAAACCATATTCAGATATTTGAACTTTGACACCATGAATTGAACATATAGCCCACCCTGCATCAAGTGTTCAATAATTAACTGGAATTTCTCATTGATATTGAACATACGAATCAGCATGGCTTATGCGTTCATGTTTTGACCTTAAATTTCAAGTTTCTGCATTTTTCTCCTTATAAATCCCTGTATTATTACCTTATATTACTAATATGAAAATTGAAGAAAAAAGGCATAAAATGAAATTTGCACATGCACGCACAGTGTCGGCATTATTGATGCTGATTTTTGTCTGTTTGGAATCGTGTCAGACAACTGTCGATCCGCAGAAATGGGATAATAAGAGAGCGATGGTTATGGCGCTGAAGTGGCAGGAAGAACATCCGATTTTTGCAAAGGCGCCAACAGACTGGACAAATGGCGCCTATTATACAGGTGTTTACAAAGCACATCAATCCACTAATGATGATCTGTTCCTGGATGCCTTAACTCAAATGGCGACTCGAAATGAATGGAAACCCTGGGAGAGGTATTATCACGCAGACGATCTGACTATTTGTACCTCCTACCTCTATCTCAAGTCATTGGGAATTGAAGGTGTGGACCTTCAACCGACTGATACTATTATTCATCTTCACCTATATGAGCCGCATGCCTGGAAAGAGGGACATACAGATAGGAATCAACAAATTTTATGGTGGTGGTGCGATGCACTATTCATGGCTCCCCCCCTATTGACTGCCTACGCGAAGATGAAGAATGATCCTGCCTATCTTGATATGATGCATAAGTATTACATGGAAACTTATGATTTGCTTTATGATGAAGAGGAGAACCTTTTTGCCAGAGATCTCCATTATGTATGGAAAGGTGATAGCACGGATGTAAAGGAAGCCAATGGAAAGAAGGTTTTTTGGTCACGAGGAAATGGTTGGGTGATTGGAGGTTTGGCGCTTGTATTGGATCAGATGCCGGCGGACTATCAATACAGGTTGTTTTATGAAGATTTATTTAAATCCATGGCAGACCGATTAATAGAGATACAACATGAAGATGGCCTTTGGAGAACAAGCTTGCTGTCCCCGGAATCGTTTGATCATGGTGAAGTTAGCGGCAGTGGTTTCTACACCTTTGCATTAACCTGGGGTATTAACAACGGAATGCTTGACAGAGAAATATATGAACCAGCCGTCAGAAAAGCATGGTCAGCTCTCAGGGGATGTCAGAAAGCCGATGGTATGATTGGATGGGTTCAAAATATTGGCGCTTCCCCAGAGCCCGCAAATCATGATAGCTGGCAGAATTATGGTACCGGAGCCTTCTTGCTGGCAGGCAGTGAAATATTGAAACTCAATTAAAAGTATCAAAATATTTAAATTCTATACAATATGAAAATAGTATCACTCGCAACATTGATATGCTGTTTCGGTTTGATTTCTGAAGCAAAAGGACAGAAAGAATATCCTCCACATATTGACGGAGCAAAGGAAGTAACTTACAAAACTGTTGATACAACTAAACTGAATTTATGGATATTTAATCCCGAAAAACATAAATCAACGGATACTGCACCTGCCATTATATTCTTCTTCGGAGGCGGATGGAATGCAGGAAGTCCTACTCAATTCGTAAAACATTGCGAATATTTATCGGCAAGGGGAATGGTTGCGATAGTTGCAGACTATCGGGTAAAAAGCAGGCATGGCGTTCCTGCCAAAGATTGTGTATCGGATGCCAAATCAGCAATTCGCTGGGTTCGCGAGAATGCTTCGGAATTTGGTATAGATAGCAATAGAATTGCAGCAGGAGGCGGTTCCGCTGGAGGTCATTTAGCTGCGGCATGTGCCACTTTACCGAGATTTGATGATGAAAATGAAAACAAATCAATCAGTTCAAAACCCAATGCTCTGGTTCTTTTTAATCCGGCTCTGGTGCTTGCCCCTATTGATGGCGGGGAAAAACTATCGAATGAAAAACTAGCCGGTTTGGAGAAAAGGATGGGAACAAAACCAGAGAACATGTCACCTTATCATAACGTGGTTGGCAAATTACCTCCAACAATTATTTTTCATGGAACAGGCGATAATACCGTGCCGTTTATGTCAATAGAATTATTTACTAAAAGAATGCATGATTTTGATAATAAGTGTACACTGGTTGCCTATCAGGGAGAGCCACATGGTTTCTTTAATTACGGGAATAAATCAAATGCCGTATTCGTTGATACCGTACATAAAATGGATGAATTTTTGATTTCATTGAGCTACCTTACAGCACCACCGGAGACAGTGGTTTCTGCGAATTAATGTAAAACTGAAAATATGGTAAATACTATGAATAAAACTTTCGAAACGCAAGCAAAATACTTGCTCGCATTCGTATGCACGATGTCGCTTTTGTCCGCTTCTCTTTTCGGACAAGTAAAAACTCCGACTCACCCGCATGTCTCATATGGGCCGGAGGACAGACAATGGCTGAATCTCTATTTGCCGTCCGGCAGTGAACCCGCCCCAGTATTGATATATGCCCACCATAACGGCACTACGGCGGATGACCTTAAAACTTCATGGGCTGATCCTACATTAGCAGAAGGAACTGCGATCGTTAGTTGGGAATCAATTGCAAAGGTCCGATCACCTTCCGATTTTCAATTATGCACTGCGGATGCGAAAATTATGTTTGCATGGGTGAAAGAAAATGCTGCGACCTATAATTTTGATATCGATAAGGTTTTTATCGGAGGACAATCGCGGGGAAGCTTTGTGAGCTGGGAACTCGCTCACTCCAGAGACCCAAGCATTGTAGGGATTTATATGGGACAAGCTCTGCCGGGGAGCTCTTTTAATGAACGTTTGTTGGAGCCAATCACGGAAAACGCGCCCCCTATATTTCTTGCCTACCGCAAAGAACCCGGAGTTATTGGGGATATTCACGATCCTGCGCATGGCCTGAGGGTAATAGAGAGATATAAGGAACTTGGCATTGGGGATAGAGCTGAATTGGTGCACAGCCTTAACGAAACGAAGG
>JAOZLK010000522.1 GCA_029934875.1 Bacteroidales bacterium
ACCAGTAGACCCATGAACTGAAATTTCCGAGGGCAAGGTATTCATGCATATCTACGGCAAGCCTTAAAGCACCTTTCCATGTAGTGCGATGTCCGGAGGTTTCAGTCATATGGAACTCTCTATTGAAATCTCTGGTAAGATCAACCCATTGTTTCAATTCATCCCCCCCGGCATGTCTGTGTACTGCAATATCACCATTATAATTCTTTGTAACAGGATCAGAGAACACGGGTTCCAGGAAAGCATGGACCCTTTCCGGAAAAAGTACATCCTCATTGATCAGCAATTTGGTGTGTATTTGCTCTTTGTTAAACTTCTCAGAGATAGCTCTAATGGCCTCCTTCATTCCATAACCATTATAAAGGCAGGATCTGTAAAACGTAATAAATATGCTCTCATTCTGAAGGCTGATCCAGTTGATATCCACATCCCAGTTTTTCTTTGCCAGAATAATGTATGCAGCGAGATATTCGGCAAACTCGTCGTACATATCCGTTCGGAGGAATCCACCCTGGATGGGTGCCCTGTTGGTTTTCATAAACTGGGGCGGGGACCAGGGAGACGCCATAAACAGGTCAACCCCCCTTTTTTTGAACTCACCAACAAATTCGAAGGTTTCAGCCATTCCTCTTCTCCTGTTATTGTTTGACATGCAAAAAGCATCCCAGTTGAAGTGGTCCGGGTCATCATCATCATTTATGTATTCGCTATGCTCAGTGATAGGGATCCTTAAAATACTCAATCCAAGGTCGTACACGACCATATCCAAAAAATCTTCATCGAAGTATTCTGGTGGAAATTCCTTATAGTTGATCATGCTGGTGCCAAAACCATGAATGCGCTGATATTCAATTTCAGGCTCAATCCGAACCAGATCAGACTTCACATTATTCCCATTCCGACAATCGGAAAGAAGCATTATTATCAGTAAAAGTGGAAGCCACTTCAATTTCATTTTTAGAATAGTTTAGATCTTTGTCGAAAGATGGTGATTTTCTATAAATTTGCTATCCTGTCCTGTCCTGACAGTTAAGATTAGAAGGAAGGACCAAAATAGAAACAGAGAATTTGCATTTTATTCATCGTGAACCTATTTATATGAAATTCTTCACCTGTTTCTTTGGTCCCGCGATTCTTATGACAATTGTCTCATGTGTTTCCCCGAATAGAGAGGAAAACAGCAAAGCATTCAGGAATCCTGATGACAGACCCAATATTATTTGGATTACCTGCGAGGATATCAGTCCTGCCCTCGGGTGTTATGGCGATCCGTTTGCTTCGACACCCAACCTGGACCGGTTTGCTGAGGAAGGGATCCTGTTCACCAATGCATTTGCAAATGCCCCCATCTGTGCACCGGCACGTTCCACACTGATTACCGGAATTTATGCAACCAGCACTGGAACTCAGCACCTTCGCTCAGAGATTACTCTCCCGGATGATTTGATGATCCTTCCTGAATACCTTAGAGAAGCCGGTTATTATTGTTCCAATAATGCTAAGACCGATTATAATTTTGTGGCTGAGGGTCGCTGGGATGAGATCAGCGATACGGCACATTGGCGTAACAGGAAAAATGAGCAGCCCTTTTTTAGGGTTTTTAATTTCGGGATCACTCACGAGGGTCATGCAAACACCATTAACGATGAGGATGTTGCCACACTCAAACGAAAACATAGTCAGGATTCAGCTAATTTGCCGCCTTATTTTCCTGATACTCCCGAGTTCAGGAAGATATGGGCTCACCAGTATGACCTGGTTTCTGTATTTGACCAGGATCAATTTCAATTTCTGATCAGGCAATTAAAGGAAGATGGTCTTTATGAAAATACCATCATTTTTTTCTTTTCCGACCATGGATTCGGACTTCCAAGGTATAAAAGGTGGTTGTATAGAACCGGGCTAAACGTTCCATTGATAATAAGGGTCCCGGAGAAATACAGACGATCAGGAACCAGTGCCCCTGGAAGCAGGGATAACCGCCTTATCAGTTTTGTGGATTTTGCTCCTACTGTTCTAAGACTGGCTGGGTTGGAGGTTCCCGCACAAATGGTTGGGAATTCTTTTCTTGGAGACCAGGCAGACAAACCGAACAACTATGTCTTTGGTGCCCGTAGTAGAGCTGATGATGTATATGATGTATCAAGGTGTGTTCTGGATGAGAAGTACATTTATATTAGGAATTTCTTTCCTCATCAACCCTATATTCAGGACGCACTTATATTCGGTGATCAGAAAGCAAGCTTCAAAGAATTGAGGAGACTCAAAAATATGGGTGCACTGAACCCGGAAGCACAGCAATTCTGGCAACCGAAAGCCGTCGAGGAACTATATGATTTAAGCAAGGATCCTATGGAGCTGGAAAACCTGGCAAATGACCCTGACTTAAGAGAGACATTAAAGACAATGAGGAAAACGCTGTATAGCTGGATGCTGGAAACCCGCGATATGGGACTTTTTAATGAAGCTGAAATGATGTTACGTTCAGCAACGAGTTCTCCGTATGAGCTGGGATTAACTTTTACAGAGCAGCAATTCACAGAGATCCTTGATGCAGCATTTAGATGTGGTGAGGAACATGTAACCCGGGAAGAGATCCTTACATCACTTGGTCATTCCGAAGCTGCTGTAAGGTATTGGGCTGTTGTCTCATTCCACGCATTGGGTGAGAAAGACAGTTTCGTGGTGGATGCATTGAGGGGAGCCTTGCAGGATCCATCACCCAGTGTAGCGCTTGCTGCGGCCGAACTGCTATGCCAGTACGGCCGATGCAGTGATGCCCTGCCAGTGATCAGTTATATCCTACAAGATGTTGAACATCCCTGGGTGGTCCTCCAGGCAGCCATTACTTCCAGGAAAATTGGAAATAAAGCAATTCCGTTAATTCCGGTTATTGAAGAGATCTTTCCGGCCTACAGGGGAGAGATATGGAATCGTTACAAAAGCTGGTCCTATCCGATGTTTATCGGTTTTGCCCTTGACAAGGTCTATCTTAATTGCGGTCTTGAACTTCCTACAGGGTAAGACAGGACAAAGACTGTACTATAAACAGGCATCTTTGATCAGATTGTACCAGATCAATCTCACAACTCTATATTGATCCGGTAATATGAATGCGGAGTGAAAATTGCACCTGCCAAAATAAGACTATTATTTGCCGGATTGCTTCTGTGCCTGATGAACTATTCCTATTCTCAGCCGCTGGATTCAATAGTTATAACCCTGGATGGTTATAAAGCAGGATTCAGAGGATTCGTTGTTGCTTTAGAAGATAAATACCCGGTGAAGGTTTTCTACCAGGAAGAATGGATTGATCTGGTCCGGATTGAACCAGGATATAATGAAGTGCTACTTGGCAATATCCTTAATGACGCTTTAATAAAATCGGGTTTGTCATACCTGATCTACAGATCCAGTATCGTCCTTGTTCCGGAATACCTTTCTTCAGCTGTGAGTTACGGGGAACCGGACAGAACTGGCATACTACCTGCAGAAGAAATCGTTACCATTGGAAACCGGGTAAACCAGGGCAGGTATAAAATGGCCTCGATCACTGGTACCATCAGAAATTATAGTGATAATACACCGATACCGGGAGTTGAAGTAGTCATTAAACAGCTGAATCAGGGGGCACTTACAGACCATATGGGACATTATTCGATTCAACTTCCTGTTGGGCAGCATGCATTGCAGGTGTCTTTTATAGGGCTTGAGACTAAGACGATCAGGGTTGATCTGATTGT
>JAOZLK010000523.1:0-3051 GCA_029934875.1 Bacteroidales bacterium
GGTCTGCTGTTCATTTCCAATCCGGTACAATTCGGCGTAAATATCCTTGTCAAAGGGACCTCAACAGGTACTATTACAGATCTCGAAGGGCGTTATAACATCAATGTTAAGGATTCAAGATCGGTACTTGTATTTTCTTTCGTTGGGTATGAGGAGCAGATTATTACGGTAGGTAACCAGCGTATCATTGACATTCGACTCGTAATTGATGTCACTTCAATAGATGAGGTTGTATTTACTGCCCAGGCCAAAGGCCAGATAAGAGCCCGTCAGCAACAGATTAATTCGAATACAATTAAAAATGTTGTAGCACCTGACCGGCTGCAGGAAAATCCTGATGCCAATGCGGTTGAAGCCATTGGACGACTTCCCGGGATTTCCGTAGTACGCGCTGGCGGGGAAGGGTCACAGATAGTGGTCAGGGGGCTGGAGCCCCGCTATACAAATGTTACCCTGGAAGGAGTTAACCTCCCCTCTTCCAGTGGGGGTAACCGGGAAACAAATATCAGCGGGATCTCACAGTATGTTCTTCAGGGCGTGGAGGTTTACAAGGCATTGACCCCGGATATGGATGCCAACTCTGTCGGGGGAACGGTCAACCTGAAGCTTCAGGAAACACCTGCAGGACTGCATTATAATCTGATGTACCAGGGAGGGTATAACAACCTGAACCATTATTACGGGAACTACAAATTCCTGGGAGAGATCAGCAACCGATTCCTCGAAGATAAGCTGGGGGTATTCCTGTTTGCCAGTGTGGAACGAGTCAACCGAGGTGCCCATACCATGAGTGCCCGTTATGCGATTGAATCCGAAGAGGTGGATATTCTCCTGAATAATTCCAGCCTGAACATTATTAACCGGCTTAATTACCGAAAATCGGTAACTCTGTCAATGGATTACAGGCTGCATCCCTCAACAACGCTAAAATTGTATGGGATGTATTCGGGTTCGAATGTTGACCGAAGAACTCAATCCAAAACTTACGGACACACCGGCGCAGGCAGTGTAGGTTATGCCATGGCCTATAATCCGCTGAATGAAACTGATATGTTGCATACGGTCCTGAGTGGACAGACTAACCTGAATTTCCTGGATATGGTGATTGATTACGGTGTGGCTTACTCTCAAAATCAAGGGAATAACCCGGATTCCAGGACATGGAGCTTCAATTTTGCGGAGGCTTCCACTTCTGAAATCACAACAGAAGCTCACCGAAGGCAAAGCCCTGTTGAACTTATACCTTTATATACAGACCATATTGATTCCCTGCATAATACGACTAAGGCGCAGTTTGGCTCCACCAATTATGAGCAATCAGATAAGAACCTGACTGCATATCTGGACATCAAGATACCCTTTAAGATGGGTGATCTGGTCACAGGCTATGCTAAGTTCGGTGGCAAATACCAACAGAAGGACCGGTTTGTGGATATACTGTCAGGAACCCAGATTCAGCATCCCTTTCAGGCAGCATATTGGTATAATGCAATGCCCTGGCTTATCAAGTCTGAGAGAGGATCAAGCGGTCTTGAAAATCATACGCTGGAAGGTTTTGAAGATTACAATGTGACAGATTTCCTGGGAGGGGAGTATGATTACGGAACATATTTCAATTTCGATATGTTGAATGAAACGAGTGACTGGTGGGAGGATTTTTCAGATTCATTGTTTCAGCTTGGACCTGACGTCTGGATGCCACTTGTGGGAAATACAAGCCAGCTCCTGGGTTATATGCAGTCTCTTGAGGCCAGCATGATAAACGACCAAAAGATCGTAGAGAATTATTATGCAGGATATTTGATGGGAGAATTCAACATCGGCAAGTGGGTAATGCTTATGCCAGGATTCAGATATGAGAAGACTGATGCAACCATGGAAGGATTTCATACCCTTCAGCCTCAGTACAATCCTCCCACCCTGTCTCCACTTGTTGGTACGGATACTTTAGCCACCCGGACAGATGAGTTCTTCCTGCCAATGGTTCACCTGAGGCTCAGTCCAAGCAAGTTTGTGTATATCCATCTGGCCTATACCAAGACACTTAGCAGGCCCGATTTTAATGCCATATCTCCCAATGTATTTATCAATACGGGATATGCTCCCTGGCAGTACCATGCCCGGAACCCTGATCTGCTAGCAGAACAATGGACCAATTACGATGCACAGTTAACAGTTCATGGAAACAAGGTAGGGCTACTCTCGGTGAGTGGATTCTACAAAACTGTAGAGGATAAGATCTGGAACCGCAATTATAAACGGATCAAAGGTGACCCGGTGATCCCCCCCTTTGGGGAAAATGATGTGGTTGAAGTTAACATCTGGGAGAACCATCCCTACGACATTCTGTTGAGAGGTATCGAAATTGAGTGGCAAACTTCTTTCTGGTACCTGCCCGGCGTACTGAAATATTTTACCCTGAGCCTGAACTATACCTATACCGACTCAGAGACCAATTATCCCCATACCCGGATGGTATCAGTAGTCCCTCCCGAAGGTGGGCGGCCGGTAAAGGTAAGGATAGATTCAGTTGCAACAGGCCCCATGCTTTTACAACCCAGGCACATTGCCAATGCTTCCCTGGGATTTGCCTACAAGGGCTTCAATACATGGCTCTCTTTCCAGTACAACGGAAAGATCTTTACCTCGAAAAACTATTCAGTGGAAGAGTTGGACGGTATTAAGGAGCATTTTTACCGAATGGACCTGCAGATGACTTATGAGATTCCTCTGAAGATCCAGGGGCAGTTACAGGTGATCGGCAACTTTGCCAATCTTACAAACTTCACAGAAGTATCCCGTTTAAGAGGAGACCCTCGGTTTACCTACCAGGAGGCATACGGCTATACGGTTGACCTGGGGATAAGGTACAGTTTCTGAAGATGCTAATGAAAATAACACTTAAATATCCAAATATTAATTAAAACTAAAATGAAATGAAAAAATTCAACTATTTGTTACTATGCATGCTGGGATTGTTTATTGTTGGCCACATTTCTGCCCAGGAGATTCTCGTGGTTGATCCGGGTGAAGGAACCCTAAATGCTGCCA
>JAOZLK010000523.1:3061-3738 GCA_029934875.1 Bacteroidales bacterium
AGTTGCAGGCTGGTGAGTGGTATGGGCTGACGAAAACCATCGAGAATGTAGATTACCATCTGCAGGTCATTGGTGAACCATATGATGATCAAAACCCGCCGGCAACCCTTCAAACAGGAACGACTGCTGAAGGTGATCCCATAGGTATCATGTTTGAAGCTAAAGGTGATATTACACTGAGAGGCATCTATTTTGTTAATGCCGACCTAAACGGACAGCTTGGAGCCAGATTTGTAAATCAGAGCAAGGAGGGAGGTTCCGTGGTTGTAGATAATTGTATAATAGACCCGGTTGGACATCAGGGTTGTGTCTGGCTGCGTGGTGGAGATAATGATTTGTTCTTCACCAATAACATTTCCTTGAGGCACGGCCATATGACAGGGATTAATGACGGTCACCATTTTCTTATAGCTGATGCCGCTGCTCCTTCAGGTGCTGATACTGTTATCATTGAAAATAACACCATCGTTTCCGTGGGAACATTTTTTATTATGGGGGCATGGAATGTGCATGTAAACAATTTCGTCAAGATAGACCACAACACAATAATGCATCATAAAGGCGAGTTTGAGTCAACTGTATTTGAAAATGAGTTTTACCTGACTAATAACCTACTTATTGATTTTAGCGTTTTCCCCACCTATGATGGTGTGGTACTGCCCGGAGGAGATGTGGAT
>JAOZLK010000070.1:0-4248 GCA_029934875.1 Bacteroidales bacterium
AATTATGGTGACTGTTAAATAGCTTGTGTGGCTAGTTCCTTTTTCCAAGGATAATACTTACTCCACTATCAATTTCTGGTAAATTACATTGCCATTATTAGTTACCGTTTTCAATAAATATATGCCGCTATGTTGATTTTCAACTGAAATAGTCATTGAAGCACTACCACAATCAATTTGATTTAATGTGAGCTGACCATTCATATCATATAACTCAATTGAACTTATAATTTCATTACTATGAATGTAAATTGTTGAAGACGCCGGGTTAGGATGCACAGTGTTTAGAGCTTTGATTGCTGATTCAACAGATACTGATCCTTCAATAACATATGGATCAAGGGTTTGTGCTGTTCCATCAGCAACTGTAAATCCAAAATTTCCATCTATCCAAGATCCATCTGAATCATTTACTCCCCACTCCCAGTCATTCGTTCCGCCATCTGAAATCAAGGATAATGTTACTGTCCAAATATGGTCGCCGGCAACATCATCACCATGAGTACCATCATCGTAAAATGGAGAATGCTCGGCACCGTCTGTCCAGCCTGTATCATACGCTCCTGTCTCTGTATCCCAGCTACCCTTTATTGCAAATGCTGTATGTGTTTGACCTTCAGAATCATCCACAATGAAAGTAATATCAGCAGCAGACGGAGTAACAGGTGTAATGCCAAGAACCATATTATCCATATAGACAGTGCCGGTCCAGGCGCTTCCTCCATTAAAAGTCATCAAAAGGTGATCAATTACTGAAGCGTCTACTGTGCCAAGAACTACGCCGTCCCACTGGTAATGGATCAGGTTGTCGCCTGCATGCTCAAACTTCATGCTTACCCAGTCAGCTCCTCCTGTTAATTGTAACTGGTTGTTTCCCGGATTATACTCCCCGTTAATATCAAACACAGAGATATCCGCCAAACAATCACCGTCCGATTTCAAATCAACCGATAACCATCCGTTTGCAGTTAAATCAATAAGAGTATTTTCTCCGAAGCCCATTATAAGACCGTCCCATTTTTCAGCTTCGGTGGGTTTGTCAACTGCTATGGTTAACATTCCATCAGCTTCAGATAAGGAGTGCGTGGCGGAAGTCAGGTCCCAACCTTCCCAGATGACTGCATCCTCATAATCATCCGTAAACTCTGTAATTACAATCTGTGCGTTTACATATTTAGCGGGAATCATTAGTAATCCAAGCAAAATAAAAATCAGATTCTTTTTCATAAGCATGAGATTTGTTAGTAATTGAAAATATGTGCTCTACATTAAGTAACTCAAGTTGTTAACTATAAATATACAAAAATGACTTTGAATCTCAGAAACTTAGTTTCGCAACACCCATGAACCATATTCAGCTACATTTATTCTAATAGAAACCGGAGTTTTCTTTCAGGCTAATTAAAGAAGCTTATCATTGTTGGTAACAAACACCCGTGTACTTTTAGTATATTTTCCACCATTGAGGTCACTGTATTCAAGGTCTATGTAAAAAGCCCGGAAGCCTGTTTCCGGATAAGGAACCGAGATGCTGACGACTGAATTATCCTGGGCATCAAGATTTGTTGAGCTCCAGGTTTCATCTCTGAAATCCCTGTCTTGAGAACTGGCAGACCATAGATATGCAGCTTTTATTGCATTAGGAGTACCCGTAACCTTGATTGTGATTTCAGTTTCGCTTTCCAATATTTCCCAGGAACATTCAGGGTAGGGTGTATGAGAGAAGGTAAAGCCAAAAAATGCACTTATACACCTTAATGCTTCCTGTCCATCGTTCAGATCATGACCTGCATTAGCTACATAATGGATATAATTCTCGCCGCTGAGATCGTTAAAATAATTTTTGACAGCATCTACCGGCCAATAGGGATCATTCGTTCCAAGTAATATCATTTTTGGCATGGTAAGCTTGTCCCGATAGGAGAATGGATCAATCATTGTTGTAATGGCATTGCCCTGCTCTGTATGCACAGTCTGCGGTATACCCAGGTCAACATAATCCTGTATTTGAACGCTGTAGTCACCCCAGACTTCTACCTGATAATCCAGATTTACTGGCATATTGAGGATATCTATCACGGCAGGAGCAATCGCTTTTACCCGGGAGTCGCTAGCACCGGTTAACCATGTGGTCCATCCTCGTTTTGATCCCCCGGTAACAAGGAAACCTGTAATTTCCCGATTTGTTGTTTCATTGGAGAATTCCTGAATAGCATCCATGGCACGTACTGCACTTTTTACCATTGGGAAAAGCAAAGGCCAGGAATAATCTCCATCATTATTAAAACTATGCAAAGTATAGGATATCAAAGCATCTTCATAAAGATCATCATACAGGGGCTGGTTTGGTGTTTGTCTTAAGATTGCAACTACCGCTTTATTACTCGCAGCTAACATTCCAAAAGCCCATGTTTCGAAATCATTTTGGGATGTCCATTTTGGCAGACCCTCTTCCAGACTGCCTCCTGTAAGATACAATAAAGCTCCGCTATGCTGGATATCAGTAGGAATTAATATTGTTAATTGATGTTTCCATGTATATTCACGCCACCTCTGAGATGTAAAAAGCAGATCATAAGCTTTAACACCAGGGATATCATATGAGTTATTAACTTCCCAATTATATACAGTATCTGCATTATTTAAATACTCATTAAGGGCGTTTTCGGGTGTGAGAATTTTTGGTTCAGGATCATTTATTGCTGTACAACTGTTAAACAGGTATCCCGTAAAGAGTATTATTACAAATATCCAGGATGCTGTTTTCATCTTTCTATTTACATATATTTCTTCTGTCATCTCTCCAGGTTGATCTGCCCCACTGATTAGAACGGTTAGTTAAGCTAAGCTACAATATTTTAGCGTTAATCCCCATTCAATCGTGCTTGAAAAAGGCAGTAGTCGCCTTCAAAATACCTACCTTTAATCTTAAGTTTCTAATCCTCCTTTATAAATAAGATCTTATGAAGTTAAAGCTTACTTTTTATGTTCTTGCCTTATTCCTCGTAGTCTCCTGTTCTCAAAATAATACTACCAATCCCTGGATTATTACGGCCCCGGCGGGCGACCGTTTTGTGACAATAGACAAAACCGGGGAAACTATTATTCCGAACGGACGCATTGTAACTCCGGCAGGTAATAGCATTGTTGTAGCACCACATCCATACGGTTTAACCTTAAGTCCCGACGGGAATACTGCAATTACAGCAAACTCAGGAACCGGGCCACTTTCAATTACAATTATTCGGAATATACTTTCCGCCAATCCAGAGGTTCAGCAAGTTCCTCCCGGTCCTTCAACAGACAAGGGTGTTTTGGCATCAGTTTTTATGGGGCTGGCAATTTCCAATGACAACAACACTGTATATGTAGCTGGTGGACAAGAAAATAAAATCTTCATCTTCGATATAAAAACTGGTAAGAAAAGAGGTTTTATTGATTGTTCCTTAGTTTCAGAACATGTTGACTATAGTCACGGATACATTGGCGATTTAGTGCTTTCAAAAAATGGAAATAAGCTTTACGCCGTTGACCAAATTGGTTTCCGTATGGTAATTGTTGATACCAAAACAAGGAAATTAGAACACAGTATTCCTGTTGGCAGATACCCCTTTGGAATATGTTTATCGCCAGATGAGAAGAAAATATATGTTGCAAATGTTGGCATGTTCGAATACAGTTTGATTAATGGAATCACGCAGGAAAATGTTGGAGAAAAAGCACTGAAATATCCTGCTTATGGATATGGTAGCGAGGAGATGATAAACGGAATTGAAAATGACAGCCTATCAATTCCGGCTCTTGGCGAAATGAATGCACCAGAAGCATTTTCGGTATTCACAATTAGTCTGGAAAATCCCGATGATCCGAAAGTAATTGCCAAAACAAAAACCGGCCACCTGGTTGGTTCAAAAGTAGAAGATATTCCTGCCGTTGGCGGATCAAGTCCTAATTCTCTCGTGGCAACAGATAAATATGTTTTTGTAAGCAATGGAACCAATGATAATGTTTCAGTAATATCAATTGAAAAAGACGCGCTTGTAAATACCATTTATTTAAAGCCTGACGACCGGGTAAAACAATTTCGTGGAGTGATCCCATTTGGCTTAGCACTTTCGCCCGATAATAAAAGATTGTATGTAGCTGAATCCGGAATAAATGCCGTAGCGGTGATTGATGTTGAAACACTTGAAGTTTTAGGTCACATTCCCACCTGCTGGTTTCCTTCACAAGTTAAGGTAAGTAAGG
>JAOZLK010000070.1:4258-11873 GCA_029934875.1 Bacteroidales bacterium
AGGCCAAATGGAGGCAAAGACTATTATCTTACCTCTGCCGGAAGCTATATTGGTTCCCTGATGAAAGGGACTGTCCAAATACTTGATATTCCTTCGGATGAGGAATTGGAAAACTACACCAAAAAAGTAATTGCCAACAATTTCAATTTTGAAAAAGCCGATTCGGAGACCTTTGAATGGCGCAAAAACAACCCGGTTCCTCTTTATCCGGGAGAAAAGGAAAGCCCCATTAAACACATTGTGTTTATCTCGAAAGAAAACCGTACTTACGACGAAGTTTTTGGTCAGATTGAAAAGGGAGATGGTGACGCCGGATTGGCACGATATGGTTCAGGGGTTTCATTCAGAAATTCCAAGCGTACAACTTCTGTACTAAATGCAGATATCATGTCCAATCATTTAAAAATTGCAAAGGATTTTGCGATCGCCGATAACTTTTATGTGGACGCTGATGTTTCAGCCGATGGTCACCGCTGGCTGGTAAATACTTACCCTAACGAGTGGTGCGAAACATGCACTGCCGCCAGTTATGGCGGGAACCGTTCTTTCAAGTTTGATTCGAAAGCACCAGGGGTTTTTGCAATGAACGGAGCTGCTGGTGCAATTTATCCCGAAGATTACAACGAAGCAGGCTCGATGTGGGATCACCTGGAGCGCCATAATGTGGACTTTTTTAATTTCGGATTCAGCATCATGTTTGAGCCTGGCATTTACGACGAAAAGTACAAATTCGAAGGAATCAGACACTACATAAATTATCCATTACCCTTACCCATTTGGGATCGGACCTCGAAACAATATCCAACTTACAACATGGCGATACCTGACCAGTTCAGGATGGACCAATTTCAGAAAGAATTTGAAGAGAAATGGATGAGCGGACAAGATACAATGCCGGCTTTTATCACTGTTATTATCCCCAACGACCATGGCGCGGGTGAACGTCCCGAGGCAGGTTATCCTTTCCGCGAAAGCTACATGGCCGACAACGATTTAGCCGTGGGAAGAATTGTTGAATTTCTTTCTCACACACCGTATTGGGAGAACATGTTAATTCTAATTACCGAAGATGATGCTCAAAATGGAGTTGATCATATTGATGCTCACCGAAGTATTCTAATGCTTGCTTCACCCTGGGTTAAAAAAGATTACGTTAGTCACGCACATTATAGTTTTGGAAGTATTTTTAAAACATTCTGGAATATCCTGGGAATGCCCTATCTAAATCAGTACGATGCAGGAGCGACAGATTTAGCAGACTTCTTCACCGCTACACCAGATTATCAACCCTACCTGGCTCTTCCCGCCGATCCCCGGGTTTTTGTACCTCAAAAAGCACTGGATCCCTTTGATGAAGATTTTGACTGGAAAGCATTGGATGAGTCGCCTGTTATGGACAATAAAGAGGATATGATCCGGGAAAGTAAAGAAAAAGATGAGTACCGCTTAGAAAACCGGGAGAAGGCAAAGGAATAAGAAGGACAGACATCCGAAATCCATTAATTTCCATGTCCAGGCACAAGGTGGTCGCTGCCTGGTTTTTTCAACTTAAAGTACTACCTCCAACGTTTGGGCCATGTGTAACACTTTCGCCCCATTGTGGCTTGTTTCCGCCTAATGTCTGTGAGAACTTCAAACTCTCAAAAGCCGGCTTGTGCCATTCTTTCTTTTTGTCTTCTTTCCTTTTCTTCATGATCCATTTAATCGCCAATACCCATTTGAGCTATTCTGATCATACCGGGCATGTGCAAGGAACTCATTCTCTGTACTTACTCCAGGATATAGTGGGATATTCAGCCCCTTTCTTTTAAGCGACAAATGTACAATGATGCTCTCTGTTAAACAAGTATGAATGCTTTAAGCGCTTCTTTCATGGATGATTTGAATGATATCTCTTTCAACAAACTCTATGATAAAATCCAGCATATCCTTGATACACACCTTTCTTTCCACATTGTAAGCACTGCATAAATGATCTGTCAGCTCACTAAAAGAAAGGGGAGTTACTAATTGTTGCCAGATATAGCTGGCATGACTGTTCAGATTCAGATACTCTTCGTGTCTAATATTCAGCATTACAACTTCGTCGTCAATCATTGTAAATAACTGCTCTGGATTCCGTTGCAGGATCGTATTACTATTGATCGAGGGTTTCTTTTTCATAGTCATTCTGATTCTTTCAGGTATCCAAATCTTTTCATGATCTTGTGCTGGTATTTTACAATCTCGTTGATCTGAGTTTCTAATAATTCAGATTCCCATTCATTGGATTCCCCTTTTCTGAAAAACGCCTCCGAATATATGCCTCTTTCCTTAAATCCATCACTTGTTTCCATTTCTTTCAGCGTATCGAATGAGCTGTTATTTATTGCATTTATGATTTCAGATTCCTCATATTTAAGATTCAGAAAATCGACAGCCCTTTTAAATGATTTCAGAGGATGGTCCAGCATATCTTCATACCTGATTATATGTACCGGGAGGTTTGAATCGTCTGTCCAAGACCTTACATGACTTGACCATGATGTTAATATCTGTTGAGTCTGAATGTTTAACTTCTCCTTTTTCTCACAGAGTTTAGAAAAATCATTATTTAATATAGAAATAGTTTTATCAATGGATTCATTGTTATGATAGGAATAGGAAATTACTATATCCAAAGGATTTCTGATTATATAAATCACGCCTTTCGTAATTTCTTTCGGGAATATGGGATTTCCAATGCTGTTTAGTGTCCAGGCTTCATGTGTCTTGACGTAGGCAGTTCCTTCCTTTTCATCTGAAAATCGCTTAAATACCTGCGGCCGAAGCTTGTCTATTTCTTTTGCTGTTAATTCGGATGAGTGCATGCCCAGGTAGCTATCTATTATACTCCTGTTACTCGACATTGTAGTTTCAGTCAATTCGTTAATATTGACTGCTTGGGGGGAATCCGAAAACAAATTACTCAGAAAAATACGAAACCAGGTATTTCCCGACTTGGGATAGGATGCCAACCAGACAATATTTTTTTTCGCTTCAGGCATCAGGTTTTAAAGATGATTTCAGACATGTATTTTGCGAATTCCAGGATGTTTTGAGGATAATGTGGTCTGTTGGCATGGAACATTTGTATGGAATTAACCAGCTGGGACAGATTGCGAAAATGCGCCTCAGTCTGATTCATTTTATCAATAAACTGCAAGCGATAAGTATTATTACGTAAGAGGTGAAATTTGTCTCTGCCAAGGATTTCTGAGTAAGAGAAATCTGTTGAATTAGAGGCACTTAATATTATTATCTTTGATAAGCTGGGGGGGGGGTCTTCCAGAACAGGGATGGGTTTCCTGTATTTTTCAAACTGAGGCCTTACTTTTGTTAAGTCAACATCTTGATTTAAGTGGACCAATACATCTTTCCAAAGTTTTAAATGGGGAATTCCATTCTCTACAATGAAATGCTGTTTTCCATTCAGGCCAATAACCGAAATATCATCAGCAATGACTGAATAACCAAGCTCGAGCAGACCTGCTGCAAGGGAGGATTTCCCAACACCTGATTGCCCGGATAGGATCGTGGTCTGCTTGCCATCTGTAATTGCACTGCCATGAATAGCCAGCATTCCCCGCTGATGGAGTAAAGCTCCAATACATGATCCTAATAGAATCAACCTTATCTCTGCAGGAAGGGCTTCTCTTTCGGGTTGAATTATTATCCTTCTCCCGTATTGTACCCTGTATCGGCCAATGCCTTCAAATTTGAATAGAAAATCATTTAAAGCGGCCTCAAATAAAACCCCGGATCCCCTTACTTTGGGCAGATGTTCAGGAACTTTACCAAAGCCAATGATAACATCTTCTTTAATATTCTGAACCGGGCTTAACTCAGGAAGCTCCAATTCAGAGCAAATATTTAAACCATATACTTTGTAATAGTATTTATTCAATCTTTTCTGACAAAGATAGACAACAAATCGGTCATGCTTAATTAAGCAAAGATGACGGAACAATCATTTTTTACGGGATTCTCCTATTTTTGTAGCCATGGCATCATTCTTCTTACTTTTTGATAAGTCAGATAGATTAAATTATGCTGATCAGGATTCATTGAATCCGGGTTGTTTCATTGTTGATGACAAATCGGGTTGCTATATCGTGTCGGATTCTAGAATTGATTACAGGCGTGAATTAGCCGGGGAACTAGGTATTAAGTGGAATGTAGCTGAAGGCCTTTCTGACAGTAAGCTAATTTTATTTGCTTATTTGAAATGGGGGGAGGAATGCCTGTCACATCTTTATGGGGATTTTTCTTTTGTAATATGGGACCCCGGTAGGGATATGATTCTCTGCGCAAGAGATCATTTCGGATGCAGGCCTCTCTATTATATTGATCAACCAGGATTCCTGGCAGTGGCTTCGCAAATATCTGCTTTTAAAAGTTTGCCCGGTTTCAGGTTTAAAATCAGAGAACAGTATATTCTAGATTCCATTTGCTCTATAGAGAGAACTGAAACTCTTTCTGCATATAAAGGGATCAGCAGACTTAAACCTGCTCATTATTTGAAGCTAGGCTTTGGTCAATTATCTGATCAATATCGATATTGGGATTTAAAGATAAATGAAAACTATAGTGGGTTAACATTAGAAGAAGCTTCCGATGGATTAAAGGATAGAATTGTTGAAGCAGTTAGGCAAAGAATTCAAACCTTTGGACAAATCGGAGTTGAATTAAGTGGTGGTCTTGATTCCTCTGGGATTGCTTCGGTTTTGGCGATGCTATTAGGCCCAAATGTAAGGATAAATGCATTTACTCACTCGGCATCTTCTGATGGTATTGCTCAACAAATGCCTCTGAAGAACGAAATGGAGTTTAGTAAAGCTATAGTTGAAAAGTATAGCTCTATCAGACAGTTCGAAATTACCGGGGAAAATTCAGAGGGCGGTTATAAAGCACTAATAGAAGCATTGTATAGTTTGTATAAGCCTATTAATCTACACTATGCTATGAATTCAGATTTACTGTTTGAGGTGGCTGGTAATTTAGGCACTTCAATCATGTTCTCAGGCTTGGGAGGTGATGAAGGAATTACAAATAATGGAAGTGGATATTTTAATGAGCTTATTAGCCATGGTCAACATTCGAAATTAAGAGACAATATTAAAAGTATTGTTCATCGTCGTGGTAGTCGTTTCTTCAGGAAGTTGATCAAGCTCTATATAAACTACTATGCTCCGTGGGTATTAAATCTTTATAAGAAGGATTGGAGAAAGGCCAGGTATCGCTCTTTTGCCCTTCAAAAGAGTCTTGCCAGGAAATACAAGATGAAAAGAAGGTTTTATTCCACTCCTTTCCTCCCAGGTAAACCTACTGTCAGGGATATACAGTATTTCCGGATAAGGTATCCAACTATACCTGAACGAATCGAGGAGACTGCCCTTCTGGCTCAGCAACATGGAATAGAATACAGGTATCCCTTTCTGGATGTTAAACTGGTCGAGTTTTTCTACTCATTGCCCTCGGAATATAAGTATAAGGATGGAATGGGTAGATATCTTTTCCGTATAGCGATGGAGGAGATTTTGCCGGAAAAAATCAGGATGAGATCCGATAAAGGTGGAAATACTATTCCAAATGTCTTTGCCAGAGTATTGAAAGATGAGGAGATCTTTAGGAAGATTATTGAGGAAGGCCGGCTAAAGAATCATTATCACTATGTTGATTATGATAAGATTGATGATATGCTGGATAGCTTTAAAAAAACGGGAGCGTTGAAACAACAGGATTACGGTTTACGAGAATTTCAAAGCTCAATGAGTGTGTTGATCCTGCAGAACTGGCAGAGGGAAGGGAAGATTGATATTGGAATTAAGTGTTGATCTGGTGGAATTATGTTAGTTTCATCATTGATACTGTTTGCTCATATATTGCCAGCATCTATTATTGCCAGGGCAGAGAATGTGATTTAAAATCTGAATAATGAAAATTAAAGTTATTCTATTTGTATTGCTCTCTATATTGTTTACAGGCATTCCGTTGTATGCATGTACAATATTTTATGTTGTTAAAGACAATAAAATACTCGCTGGAAATAATGAGGATTGGGAAAATCCATCTTCAAAAATGTGGTTTTACCCTGCGGAGAATAATAAATATGGCTGGATAAAATTCGGCTGGGGAAGTGGATTTCCACAGGGAGGCATGAACGACCAGGGAATTTTTTGGGATGCTTCATCCGGTGCTTACTTAGCGATGCCCATATCAGAGGCAACTAAAGAAAAATATACCGGTGCATTGATGCAAAAAGTAATAGAAGAATGTGCAAATATTGAAGAAGTGTTAGAAATATTTGCAAATTATTATTGTGAAGATCAATACAGAGCTCAGTATCTTGTTGGGGATTCTTTAGGCAATTCGATTATCGTTGAAGGCGATAACATTATCAATATTGACAGCAATTTCCAGGTCTTAACAAATTTTTACCACTCCCACACAGATTTGGGAGGATATCCTTGCTGGCGCCACGAAACGGCCAAAGATATGTTAAGTAGCAATTACAATTTAACACCCTATTTTATTGGATCAATATTGGACGCAACACATCAGGAGGGGAGATATCCAACTCAATATTCTAACATATATGATCTTAAAAACAATCATATATTTTTATTTCACTATTACAATTATGAAGAGTTTATAAAAATTGACCTTGTTAATGAATTAAACCAAGGATACAGATCTTTTGACATACCAGACCTTTTTTCCAGAGTGAAGTTACTTACTCCGGAAGATGGGGAAGAAATTGAATCAACATCAGTTACATTATCATGGGAAGGAATACCCGGGAACAACTACGAAGTGATTTTATCCACTGACCCTGAATTTTCAAATAACAATTCAAAATACCAGGTAAATACGAATTCTGACCTTATTGTTCATTCTGGGTTTCTCTATTTTCTGCCGGGATTATTATTAGCAATTCCATGGATCAGGAAAAAGAGGATTCCCTTTTTTTCAATAATGATCCTGCTTGCAGTTCTTTTCAATTCTCAATGCACGAAAAGTGAAATCCCAACTCCTGAAATACAGCTTGTTGAGATGACTAAAACCATTAGTAATCTGTCAGCTAATTCCACCTATTATTGGAAGATAAATGCTCATGCTCCTAATCAGGATGAATTCTACAGCGAAACTCTTACAAGATATTTTAATACTGGAAGTTCTTTGGTTTCGATCGAAAAATCCATCAACACTCCCGTCACCCCTAATTGGAAAGCCCCCGAGAATCCGAAGATCAACGGGGGCTTTCGCGGTTTGGCGGTGGTGCCACCAGGAATTGAACCAGGGACACCAGGATTTTCAGTCCTGTGCTCTACCAACTGAGCTATGGCACCGAGGCTTTTAGAAGCTAAGCTTATAAAAGCGAGGCAAATGTAATAATTTTTTTTTTGTTTTTATACATTTGTTCCGCGAATGATATCTGACATCCAAACTTACACCTATAATAACGGCATTCGGTTGATCCACAGGTTCAACCAGTCGACTGTAGCCCATTTCGGCCTCATTATTCAAACCGGTACCCGCGAAGAGCGCTTCGAAGAGCACGGATTGGCTCATTTCATGGAGCACATGTTCTTCA
>JAOZLK010000524.1 GCA_029934875.1 Bacteroidales bacterium
ACTATTTACTGAACCTGGCCTGTGCTGAAATGATGAGCCATTACCAGGTTCCCCACTGCGGAACATCGGGGAGTAACAATGGCCGTGGAGCGGATCTGCCTGCATCGGAGAACCTGTGGATCAATCACCTTAGCTCCTGCCTTGGAAAAATTGGCTGTGCACCTTTTGTTGGGGGAAACCTGGAATCTCTGGCTTTCTCTCCCTCAACAGTGGTTCTTTCCAACCATATCATTGGAGAGGCAAAGAAGTTTGCCCGGGGTTTTTCACTGGATGATGAAAGCGTAAACCTTGAGGAGATTGCCAGGGTGGGTCATGGCGGAGATTACTTCACATCGGAGCAGACCCTGGCCTCCCTGGAGGAGTTGGGCAAGACCAAACCCCTGTGGCCATCGCTGAGCCTGGGGGACTGGAAAGCACAGGGCATGCCCACTGCTGAGATGGAGCTGACGGAGACCACCCTGAATCTGTATTCCAAAGCCCGGGAAGCTACGAATGAGCACAAAGAATTAATCAAAGAAGGTGAGCATCTCATTAAGAATCTAATACCATCCGGAAATAGTGAATAAGCCAGCTGACAGGAAGAAGATCGGCCTGTGGCCAAGCACATCCCTGGTTGTGGGAAATATGACCGGATCGGGCATTTTCCTTTTACCCGCTTCCCTTGCCATTTATGGTGGTATTTCTGTTTTTGGCTGGGTTTTTACGATGCTTGGATCTCTCTTCCTCGCCCTGGTATTTTCAAGACTTAGCAGGATTTTCACAAAGTCGGGCGGACCTTTTACCTATACCCGGGAGGGCTTCGGGGATTTTGCCGGCTTCCTTGTGGCCTGGGGTTACTGGATTTCCACCTGGTGCGGCAATGCTGCCATTTCAGTGGCAGGTGTCGGCTACCTGTCCTTTTTTATCCCTGCATTAAAGGAGCACCAGATCCTCTCTGCAGGAGTAGCCATAGTGGCTATCTGGTTATTTACCTATATCAATACCAAATCCATACGGAAGGTGGGGATGGTACAGTTGGTGACCACAGTTCTGAAGATTCTGCCCCTTGTCCTTTTTGGAACTATTGGGTTCTTACATTTTAATCCTGCTCATTTTTCACCCCTGAACCTGAGCGGTGAACCTGCTTTTGATGCGCTTACAACAACGGCAGCATTAACACTGTGGGCCTTCCTTGGACTGGAGTCTGCCACCATCCCTTCCGGACAGGTGAAAGATCCTTCAAGGACCATCCCCAGGGCTACAATCCTGGGAATCTCGATCACAGCTTTGCTCTTTATTTCCAGTACAGTGGCAATCATGGGCATTATGTCTCCGGCAGATTTGCAACAATCGGCCGCTCCCTTTGCAGATGCTGCACAAATCATTTGGGGAGCCCGGGCCTCCGGCCTGATCGCGGCAGGTGCAGCCATTGCATGTTTTGGTGCCCTGAACGGGTGGATCCTTATACAGGGCCAGATTCCCATGGCAGCTGCACGGGAAAAACTTTTCCCGCCTGCATTCAAAAGGGTTACTGGCAAGGGCGTGCCTGTTCCGGGACTTCTTATTTCCAGCGCGCTGGCCACTGTCCTGGTAGGATTCAATTATACCAGGGGCCTGGTTGAGATGTTTTCCTTTATCATCATGTTGTCCACCCTTAGTTGCCTGCTGCCCTATCTCTTTTCATCACTGGTGGAAGTAAGTCTCTGCCTGAGGAAAAGAATATCCTGTAAGAGGAAGGGGCTGATCACAGCAGGCGCCATTGCCCTTCCTGCATTTCTCTATGCAGCATGGGCCGTTACGGGGCTGGAATCAGAGGTCATTCTCTGGGGAGCGATCCTCCTGTCGGCAGGAATCCCGGTATTCGCCTACAGCAAGTATTTATCAAAGAAGCCGTGAGCTCCTGGTATAGATTATATCCCTCTGCTTAAGGTAAGCCAGGAAATAGTCGAAACAAACTTTGTGCCTGCCCACCAGTTCGGGTGGGAAAACGCCCTTTTCGCTGAATAGCCCATCCAGGAAAAGGTTGGCTGCAGCTGTGGCTGTGTAACCTGTTGTACGTGCCATTGAGGAGGTCCCGGTTTCAGAATTGTATTCGTCATACATGTTGTAAACTACTTCCTCTCGTTTTCCGCTGGCATTTTCGCCCCTGATGGTCACCCGCATAACGGTGATCTCCTCCTCAGTCTCCCCCAATTTCCATTCATCAAATAAAATCCTGCTGGTAAAATCCAGTGGTCTTACTTTTGCACCACCTACATCAATGGGATCAGTCGAAAAGAAACCACTCTCCTTCAGCACCCTTACATATTCTACATGTCCGGGGTAGCGGAGGGTTTTTTCTTTCATATTGGGTATATGCGGCATGGTGTGAAGAATGGAACGTAAACCATCCGAATTGAAAGATTCCAATGTGCCGACCCTTTCAAAATCAACATATTCACAATCGGTCAGGGGCTCTCTGACCACCATTTCTCCGTTCTCAACATATCGTGCAGGGCGGGTATATTCCTCGATGACATCGCTGGGGGCGAAGGGAGCCTTGTAAGAGAAGGGCCACTTTTTTACTTTTGGAACACCTCCCACAAGGCACTCGAAATCGGTGAGTTTCATTTGCTCATTATAATATCCCAGGATTACATTGTCCATACCTGGTGCCACCCCACAATCGACTATGGCTGTGACATTTTTCTCCTGGGCCAGGGTATTCAGTTCCAGGACATTTTCAGGGGTGAAGGCAATATCGACCACATTTATCCCTGCCTCAATAATGTATTTCAGGCTTTGGAACCCCAGTGCACTTGGACCGGCATGAATGACGAGATCGAAGGCTTTGATAGTGGATTGGAGCTCTTCTTTTTGGCTCAGGTCCATCTGGATGGTATCCAGGTCTGCGCACTTTTGTTTTGCCCGGTCCAGGGCATCCTTACTTTTGTCTCCAAGGCTTACCTTGTGTTTTCCGGCCATATCGATGGCCATGGCACTGCCGACCATCCCGGCACCCAGTATAATTATTTTACTCATTGCAATAAAATTTTGAAGTGAATGATAGAACTTAAGAATCGCGAAGGTTTATTCGGGACTATAATCCGGGAATCAGAATCCAGGGCATTTCGTTGATAGAAAGAAATCGTTTTTTGGCATTCACTTCATAAAAATAGTGATTTATTCCTTTCGTTAGCGCAAATTGCCTCCTTTTCATTTCAATGAATGTTGTACTATAGTGAAACATATTGTATCTTTGAACAATGCTCTCAAAAAAGAAATATAGAACGGTTATTTTCTATAAAGACTATTTTGAGAAGTTCTTTGTAATTCAATCAGCAAAAGTCAAAGCTAAAATCATCTGGACAGTTGAGTTGATTGAAGAAATTGAAATAGCACTTAGGATAAAGGAGGAATATGAACATGAAAGCAAAAAGTAAAATAACTCTCGAGGAGTTCAAGGATAAGCATTACGGAATCAAAGGAACTGAATCAAGAGATGCTCTTGAAAACGGTTATGAGAATTTCAAACTGGGAGCCCTCTTGCATGAAGCAAGGCTTGAAAAAGGAATGACTCAGGCTGAATTGGCAGAAAAAGTGGGGACCACCAAGTCATATATTTCTAAGATAGAAAATAACGTGAAAGAGGTTCGTCTTTCTACACTTCAGAAAATTGTCCAACTCGGACTAGGAGGACAGCTTGATCTTTCGATCAAATTATAATTGAAACATGCGCTAACATTAGATATACGCCATTATCAATTGTCAC
>JAOZLK010000071.1 GCA_029934875.1 Bacteroidales bacterium
AATTCACCATTGCCAATCCCCTGTTTGGCACAACCACCTTCCATATGGCCGCGCTGTCTACGGTGATGGGTCAGGCTCCGGCTAAACAGTGGATGAATGACTTGAAGAAGAACCAGGTGGTTATCGCAAGCAGCAATGGGGATGTAAAAAAACGGGTTATGAACGGAGATTTGGCTTTTGGTCTCACCGACACAGATGATGCTTTTGAGGCGAAGAAAGAGAGCAGTGATGTGGATTACATCTTTTTAGATCAGCAAGAAGGGGGCATGGGGACCCTGATCATGCCCAATGCCCTGAGTATGATTAAAGATTCACCCAATGGTGAGAATGGTAAGAAGTTGATGGACTACCTGTTAAGCCGGGAAACTGAGGCAAAACTGGCCATCTCCTGTGCACAGATGCCATTAATAAAGGGAACAGAAGTCCCGGATATTGTACCTTCACTGGATCACATCATCCCCATGAAAATTGATTACAGTCAAAGCGCTGAGATATTAGAACAGATACAAGCCTGGTTAAAAAAATGGGTGGAAGAGTAAACCAACAATTAGCACGGTATGTTCCGGCTCTATTACTGGCCCTGTTGTTGCTGGGGCCAATACTGGCATTGCTTGTCCGGTGGCTAAGCAGTTCGGACGATATCCCATTATTGGCATTTATCAATGCCGGGACCCTTTTGCTTGTGGGTAAAAGTTTGTTGCTCTCATGCATAGTAGCAGTGCTCGCGAGCCTTATGGGCACAATTTGTGGTTTCCTGCTTTACAGACTCAAATTTCCATTCAGGGGCTTCTATAAAATACTGTTATTGCTTCCCCTTCTTGTCCCGCCTTACATTTTTGCTGTGGCCTGGAAAGACGGGTTCCAATGGTTGTTTAGCAATAGCACTGTCATAAATCCGGAACTTGGA
This sequence comes from Bacteroidales bacterium, assembly GCA_029934875.1. Lineage (GTDB taxonomy): Bacteria > Bacteroidota > Bacteroidia > Bacteroidales. Next base: position 908 of record JAOZLK010000071.1, read on the forward strand.
ATGATCATCGTCCATACGCTGGTACTTTTCCCGCTTGCCATGCTGATCACCGGCACTGCGCTGTCACAAATTCACTCAGGACTCGAAGAGGCAGGGTTGATGAGGGTTTCCTTTCGAAAGATGCTGGTAAAAATTGTACTGCCACTCATCCGGCCGGCTCTGACAATATCATTCCTGTTAATCCTGATTATCAGCCTGAGTGATTTCTCCGTGCCTGCATTTTTCGGGGTCAACAACTTCACTACGGAAATATTCACCCAGTTTTCAGCATTTTACAACCACCAGCTTGCCATCAGTCAATCCTTTCTGCTGGTCATATTGTGCCTTATACTCCTCTTATCTGAGAACCGGTATTTGTCAGATGCTCCGTTCTTCTCAGTTCATGTAAAAGGAAGCAGCACAAAACACTATTCGGTTCATAAAGGGAAAACTATACTCCACATCCTGCTGTGGATATTGTTACTTGTTGTGCTGGTTTTACCGCTTGTCATGCTTTTACATCAGGCCCTTTCCGGCAGGGAGATCCTCTTTTCCCGGGCCTGGGAACTCCTGAGCCCAACCATTTATCAGTCAGCCAAGCTGGCATTTTTAGGCGCACTACTGATTTCTGCCATAGGTTTTTGGGTGGCCTTTATGAAAGAAAGATCCCATTTCCCTCATCTGAACACCATGCTTTTGCTAACCTTCATTATTCCTTCTACAGTGTTGGGTGTTGCCGTTATCAAATTTTACAACCATCCATCTACTAATTTTATCTACACGAGCATCCTGATTTTGCTGATCACTTACGTGAGCAGGTTTGGATTTATCGCGGCCAGAATTATTGGGAACGGCATTAAACAGGTTCCTGTTTCACTCGATGAAGTTTCCAGGGTCATTGGTATTCCACCCATAAAAAGATTTTTCAGTATTAGCATTCCCTTGCTTCTTCCTGCAATATTTACGGCCTTTGTCCTTTCATTTGTATTGTGCCTGGGAGAATTGGGAACGACCATCATGATCTATCCCCCGGGCACTGAACTAATGCCCGTGAAAATATTTACCATAGGTGCCAATGCTCCACTGGCACTCACCAGCAGCATGACCCTGATCAGCTTTGGGGTGACCATGATTTTTATCCTGCTATTCTTTCTCATGGGGAAATTAATATTTAAGAGGTTCAGGTATGAATAAGATTTCGCTCGAACATATTACTCATCGATATGGAGACAATAAGGTGCTGGAGGATTTTTCATTCTCCTTTGAGGAGGCAAAAACCACTTGTATGATTGGCCCTTCCGGATGCGGAAAAACAACCATTCTGCGGTTGATCTCCGGCCTGGAAGCTCCACTAAAGGGGATCATTAAAATCAATGAAACTGTCGCCACTGAAAATGAGAACATTCTTATTCCTCCCCATAAAAGAAAAATTGGCTTTGTTTTTCAGGATCTGGCACTCTGGCCACACTTTACGGTATTTAGAAATATTGCATTTGGCTTAAAAGGCCGGAAAACAGAAAAAGTCTCCCATCAGGTAACTCAAATTCTGAATCTTTTCGGCATTGCCGACAAGGCAAAGAAATATCCGCACCAGCTTTCAGGCGGCCAGAAACAGATGGTAGCCATTGCCCGTTCACTGGTTCATCAGCCTGAGATTTTTCTTATGGACGAACCCCTTGCAAACATTGATGTAAAGGTAAAGGAGAACATCCTGGCACATATCAAACTCCTGCAGCAAGAGTTCAGATTTACTATGCTTTATGTGACCCACGATCACCAGGAAGCCATGCAGACCGGAGACAAAATTCTGGTGATGAATGAAGGGGTGATCGAGGCCGCTGGAACAAAGAAGGAAATAGAAAACTCAAGCAATCATTTTGTAAGATCTTTTATAAAACTTTAAAAAAACATTATGAAAACAACTCTGAAAGTTCTAACACCGGTAGTGGCAATCGTTTTAATGACTATTGCCTGTGTCAATTCTAATTCAAAGCCTCAGCAAGAGGAAGTACAGGAGACCACTCCCAAAACAGAGGTGAATGAACCCGTAAAACAGGTTGCGAATACCGGTTTTGATTTTGAAAATTATGTTAGCGGTCAACTCCCCGAAGGCTGGTCGCAGTATTATACCGGGCCGGGTGGCACCGACTGGAAAGTGATGGATGATCAGGGTAATAAAGTACTGGCTCAACTCTATTCTGATAATCCCAACGGGCATTTCAATATCATCGTGAATGAGGCTTTAAGTATGAAGGATATGACCCTTTCGGTCAGAATCAAAGGTGTTACAGGTGAACACGACAAAGGAGGTGGTTTTATTTGGCGCTTTGCCGATAAGGATAATTACTATGTAGTCCGGTCGAACCCGGAAGAGGACAATATGGTTTTGTATAAGGTTGAAAATGGCAAAAGGACTGACCTTCCATTAGTCGATAAGGGAAGAACTTACGGAGTGGATGTTCCGCCTCTGGGAGATAGCTGGCACACCATGAAACTGACTGTAAAAGATGACTTATTCACCGTTTATCTTGATGATAAGGAGCTTTTCAAGGTGCAGGACAGCACATTTCCCCTTGCAGGAAAAATCGGACTCTGGACAAAGGCAGATGCAGTAACTTACTTTGATGATTTTGAGATTGAACAAGAGCTGTGATCCGTAAGGAATAGTAAGCATCGATCAGACAAACACGCACTGGTTTTTACCACTTGCGAACAACCCTCAAAACCAACGAAGGGTCCAAAGTATAGCGACCAAATTCCTTTCCGTAAACTGCAATACCACCCTCAGCTTCGGTCTGGATTTTCACCTTCAGCGCACCTTCTTTCATGGCTGCCTTCAGTACACCCTTTTTAATAGGGACTTTGACAAGGTAGCCATAGGAGCCGGCCTCTCTTAATCGTTTATCCTTCAGCTGGTGATGCCAGGATAATACACCCCTGTGGTCGGCCGGATCATCGGCAAGTACCGTAGAATGGACCTTTTTATTACCTATAAGAACTGAGATTTCCGAGGGATAAAGGCTTTCATCAGTCATGGGATAAGCGTTGGGATTGGCACTTGGGGCTACTATGGAGCCTTTCATGAAATCCTGGCTGCTGCTATAATCCTCCTGATCCTTAACAAATAATTCCTTGGCTGAAAGCTCCACCAGGAAATAGGCTTCTTTTAAGCGCATAGATTTTACCCTATCCGGAATTTCTATGGTATACTCAAAAAAACCATTTCCTGCCCCATTGACTTTTTTACCATCCAGTACATTCCATTGCTTCTTGCTCCACTGTGCCCCGGAAAATTCAGCTGCCGGGATACTGACAAGCTCAATCCCAGCTGGTTTTTGATCAGAAAGGACTTCGAAGAGCATGAAATTCCGATGCAATAAATTGCCTGACTGCTCGCTCAGGCTGAGCTTCAGGGTGGCCACTCCGGCTATATCGGGCATGGTAATGGGAAGCTGCATAACAGTTTCCTGCATCCATGGCGCATAATCCACAATCAGGCTACCTTCAAAGGCACTGCTTGTTTCACCGATCATATTTGTCATGCTCAGCTCATAAGCGACAATCAGGCTCTTTCCCAGGTCATCGCCACTCATCGATGAAAGATGCAGGGGAATTTCAAGGCTTTCACCTCCCTGAACCGTCTTGCAAATTTCATTTCCGGTAGAGAGGTAAACCAAGGCATGCAGGTCATTCAAACTCATGCCTTCCATAATCTCACCCATGCCGGTTTCCTTTTCGGTTCGGTCGAAGCGCCAGTAACCGTTCCATTCGTTGATCACATCGTGGTGTTCGGTGTAAAGCCAACCAGCCACTTTCGGGTACATCCTGAAGGTATTGAGCATGCGGTGATAATCCCAGCTCCAGTCCACATCACCCGTACTTCCCTCATAACCCCATACATTGCCACATTCTGAGTTAATATTGGGTTGCCGGCCCTGCTTAAATCCATCTTCAAAGTCGAATTCACTCCCTTCGTAGGTATGCTCCGAAAGATTCTTTAAATAAGCCTCCCATTCCCAACCCGGCAGATATGCATGCCAGGAGTTAATATCGGTTTCGGTATGACCACGACCACAACAGATGGAGTTATCTTCCACCAGGCGGGTTTGATCCAGCGACTTTGCCAGGTGGTACATGGAGACTACCCATTCCTGGGTCTCGGGAAGGTACTCCCGGACAGGCCTTCCATTTTCGTCATTCCTCGTTTTTGTTGACAAACCCCATGTTTCGTTAAAGATCACCCAGGAGAATATGGAGGGATGGTTATAATCCCGCCTGATCATTTCCCGAAGGGTATATTCCGATTCTTCCTGCATCCTTGCACCGGGCTCCCCCCAGCTATTGGGCAGATCTTCCATCACCAGCAGTCCCAGTTTATCGGCCCAGTACAACTTCCTGGGCACTTCTACTTTAATGTGGGTCCGGATACCATTCAGGCCTATTGACTTGCTCCTTAGAATCTCCTCCTGGATAAACTGATCGCTGGGGAAGGTGTAGAAGCCATCGGGATGATAGGACTGGTCTAGGGCCAGCTGAAGGTAAATGGGCTCATTGTTCAGTGCAATATAAGGGTACTCACTTCCAGGCATATCCATGACGGAAATCTTGCGCATACCAAAATAGGAAAACACCACATCTCCTTCCAGGGTGGCTTCCACTTCATACAGATAAGGATCATCCAGGTCCCAGAGATGGGGATCAGGAATGGGGATATCAAAGCTGATTTTGTTTTCTCCTGCCGGGATTACCACAATCTGACTAAGGTCGTCTCCAGCTGCTTTAATCTTCACGCTAAGGGAGAGATCACGCTCACTTTTTTTAGGCAGATAGGCCGTCACGCCGGCACTCCCCAGGTCAATATCCGGGGTGAAATGAAGGGCATCCAGGTAGACTTCACCCCTGGCTTCCAGGTAGATGGTTTGCCAGATACCCCTTGCATTTCCATAGCCCTGCTTTCCATAGAGGGTGAAATCGCGACGGGCATCGTCAACCCGGATCACCAGCTTCTGGGCCTTCCCATATACGATCTGCTCGGTGAGTTCAAAAGAAAAAGGCACGTAGCCCCCCTGGTGTTTTCCCAGCAGACTACCATCCAGCCAGACACTTGTTTCCCAGTCGGAGGCTCCCACTGTCAGGAAGACACGCCTGCCCTCCCACTCCTTATCAACAGCGATATCTCGTTGGTACCAACCTATATCTGCCTCGTCTTCCAATCCGGATAGTTTGGAACCCCATGGAAAGGGAACCATGATGGTCCGATCAAAGGCTTCGCTCCCCTCTGACCAGGATTCCGAAAGACCTGCATCTGCAGGATCAAAGGCAAAGTTCCACGCTCCGTTCAGGTTTTGCCAGAGCTCCCTTTGAAAATCCGGACGGGGATGTTCCGGCAGGGGAATCTCCTGTGCATTCAGGGATAGGCCCATTAATAATAATGCCGGGATTGTCAATTTACAAATTTGTAGCTGATACATCATTTCTGCTTAATTGCCATATATTAAGATATACTTAAGAAAGATATGTCAGTTTATAATATCTTGCAAATAATCCAGGAAGATCACTAAAATTAACACTTGAAGATGTACCGGAAAGAAATTAAAGTACTGGACTGCACCGTGAGGGACGGTGGACTGATGAACAAATGGCTCTTCAGTGACGATTTTGTGCGTGCTGTTTACCAGGCCTGTGTGACGGCCGGAATCGACTATATGGAGATCGGTTATAAAAGCAGTGAATCGGCCTTTTCAAGAGATGAAGTGGGACCATGGAAATTTTGTGATGAAGCAGATCTTCGCCGGATTGTGGGTGACAATGACACCCCCTTGAAACTATCGGCCATGGCCGATATCGGGCGCATCGATCCGGACGACATCCCTGATGCCAGAGATTCTGTACTGGATATGATCAGGGTAGCCTGCTATATACACCAGGTGGATAAGGCCATTGTCCTGGCAGAAACATGCATGGAAAAGGGATACGAGGTGAGCATTAACCTCATGGCCGTTTCAAAGGTGAATGAAATGGAGCTTGATGAAGGTCTCCAGGATATCAGCAAATGTAAGGTCCCCATCGTATATATTGTAGACAGCTTCGGGAGCATGTACAGTCAGAACATTCTGCACCTGGTTCAGAAATACCAAAAGGCCCTGCCCGGCAAAACTCTTGGGATTCATGCCCACAACAATATGCAGCTGGCCATGTCCAATACCATTACCGCCCTTACGGAAAATTGCAACATGCTGGATGCAACACTCCTGGGCATGGGAAGGGGTGCAGGAAACTGTCCCATGGAAATCCTGATCGCCTTTCTGAAGAATCCCAAGTACAGGCTTCTTCCCCTGCTGGATGTGATTCAGAACCACATTCAGCCCCTTCAGGAAAACATCGATTGGGGCTATCACATTCCTTACCTGATCACAGGTGCGCTCAACGAACACCCCAGGTCGGCACTCAAATGGATGGCATCAGAAAAGAAAGACGATTTTGTGGCCTTCATGAAAGAGATGCACGATTACGAATAAGTGGAGTGACAAGCTCAGAGCAGCTAAAACCAAACCTGCCACTACACTGAGGAATGACCAGGGCTACCTGACTACACCTCTTTCTCTTATCCCAGGATCGCGCAATTGACTGTTAAATAATGTGTTAATAAATTCCTTTTGCCCCTCCAGTAGCAAAAGTGGCCTTAAATTACACATGCTCCCCGACAACTTTCGTTTTCTTTCGTCACCAATATTCAAGATCTATGGGAGCACTACACACATTAATCGAGAATCACTATCACACCCCGGGACTCCTGGAGGATATCACAAAACGCCTTGAGGCGCAGGAAATTGATATGGATAATGTATACCGGGGACACATAGCCGGCGTGGATGAATTTCATGTTAGGGGGGCTGAAGTTTCCCGGGAGCTTGCAAATGAAGCAAGCCTGCTTGGCTCTACAGTTCTTGACGTGGGTTGTGGTTTAGGAGGACCTTCCAGGATGCTTGCGGCTGAATACTGTTGCAGGGTAACAGGGATAGACCTCAGCCATGAATATATCAGAACAGCAAAGGGTTTATCCGAGTTGGTGGGTCTACAGGACCAGACAGAATATCATCAGTCAAACGCACTTGACCTGCCTTTTGAAAAGGGGGCATTTGATGTGGTCTGGACGCAGCACGTCCAGATGAATATTCGCAATAAATCCAAGTTTTATTCCGAAATAGAAAGGGTTCTGAGATCCAGGGGGTGGTTCATCTATTATGATATCCTCAGTACAGATTCCGGAAATGTCAACTATCCTGTTCCCTGGGCCAATGATGCAACTGTGAGTTTCCTGGGCACCGGCACGAAAATGAATAATCTCCTTGAAAGACTTGGATTCGAGCGAATCCTTACCAACGATCAAACAAAGAAGGGTATTCACTTTCTAAAAGGTCTTTTTGAAAAACTTAAAGTAAACGGACCTCCCTTACTGGGATTGAATGTATTAATGGGAAGTTCAACAAAGGAGAAGCTGGTCAATATCCTCAGGGGATTAGAGGAGGAAAAAATCGTTTTACAAAGCGGGATTTATAAAAAAGTTGCCTGATAAGCGCTCAGCTACTCATTCAAAAACCATCCTGTGGCCTCTTTAATGAATAAGCGGATCACCTGAATTGCCTCTTCATGGGAAGATTGCGGAAGATCGCTTAAAGGCAGAACTGCACCCTTCCATAGAGTACAGAAATACTGCTTTCATCTCGTATAAGCACCAGGTCCAGGCCCTTTACAAGTTTAGGTGCTGGTTTTTTTATTTCAAGCTCATCGAGCTGACATAGTTTAATCTTATCTTTCATACAATAGAGTAGTCTCAAAAAATGCGATTTGCTTACATCTTAATGAAAGAATGTCTGGAATTGTTCAAAATACATATTCAGGTGATCTCTCAGGGAAGAGATTTATACCCTGAGTCAGCCAAAAAAGCATCGCTACAAACTGCTGAAATAATAAGAAAAAAATTATGTAATTTTCGGAAAATTTCAGAACTCTAACTATTAACAATAAAATAATGAAAATCTTAGTAAAAAGAAGCATGCTTCTTACCATTGTAGCCTTTATGGCCATTGCATTAAGTGCACAACAATCAAATAAGGAAATCGGGCTTCAATTGTGGTCGGTTAAGGATGATATGGGTAAAGATGCCGTGGCCACTGTTGCCGCAGTGGGCGAGATGGGATATACCTTTATTGAAACCGCAGGTTATGCTGACGGCAAGTTTTATGGAATAGATCCCGTGGAATTCAGGGAACTGGCCAACAAAAACGGTCTTGAATTTTTATCTTCTCATTGTGGCCAGGCACTCCCCGACGAAGCCAAATGGGATGAAACCATGAAGTGGTGGGATGTCTGTATCGACGCGCATGCAGCCGCCGGTGTAAAATATATCGTTCAGCCTTTCATGGACGGTAAAGGTTATGGCTCACTGGAAGATCTTCAGCGCTATTGCGACTATTTTAATGTCGTTGGGGAAAAGTGTAATGCAAAAGGAATTCGTTTTGGCTATCACAACCATGACAAGGAATTTGAGGAAGTGGACGGAATTGTACGTTACGACTACATGCTTCAAAATACTGATCCCAAGAAGGTGATGTTCCAACTGGACCTTTACTGGATCATGGTGGGCGGTAAGGATGCTGTAAGCTATTTCGAGAACTACCCCAAACGCTTCGAGATGTGGCACATCAAGGATAAAAAGGAAGTTGGCGCCAGTGGTGAAATGGATTTTGAATCTACATTCAAAGCAAAGAAGAAAGCGGGTATGAAATACATTATCGTAGAAGTGGAAGATTACAACTACACTCCCCTGGAAAGTGTACAAAAGAGCCTTGAGTTCCTGCAGAAAGCTGACTATGTAAAATAGACTACATTGAGTGTAGTCACCATTCCACAAAACCCATTGAGCATGAGGCTCTTATTTACTTCCCTTATAATACTGCAGCTTTTCTGTGTTTCATCTCTAAACGCCCAGGACAGAGATGAAAAACTGAAAGCCCAGCATGAAAGGCTGTATAAAGATGTTGATCAGATAGGAGCTCATATCAGGAGGCTGGTTGATGACCTTGCAGAAGGCGTCATAGTAGAAATAGACAATGAAAGAATCTATGCAAAGGCCGCTCTCGGAAAATTCTATGAGCTTATAGGATATGCCCCTGCCTGGAAGAACCTGGAGGCATTTAATCAGGCCATCGAGGCACTGGAGGGCTCCTTGGAGGACGGACTGGTTCCCAGGGATTATCACCTGGATGCCTTAAGCGTCATCGTTGAAAAGTTAATAAGTTCGGACAGTAGGGGGGCTGTTGACTTTGAATGGCTTGCAAAATTTGACCTGCTCATGACCGACGCGGTTCTGCTCTACGCCTATCATTTGATGGAAGGTAAAGTTGACCCCCATAGCCTGGATGTTCAATGGAATTTTGGCTATGCCGAATTGCCCGGCGGTGATGGGAAAAGACTTGCTCAAGCCATCCAACAACACACCCTTCTGGAGGAGGTTCACCAGCTTCGTCCACAAATTCCCGACTATGCCGACCTGATGAGGGAACTATCCGAATACCGTGTGATAGCCGAGTATGGCGGCTGGGGAAAGATTAAGGCAGGGGGTAAAATCGACCCGGGCGATTCGGACCCAAGGATTGTCCAAATTCGAAGTCGGCTTGAGGCCACAGGCGATATCAACAATCTGAACGATATGGATAGTGAGCTTTATGATGCTTCACTTGAAAAGGACATCCGCTTTTTCCAGGACAGGCATGGACTGGAGAATGACGGAATCATTGGGAAAGGCACCTTTGCAAGCATGAATGAGCCTGTGGAGGCCAAGATCGATCAGATCAGGGTAAACCTTGAGAGGTTCAGGTGGGTAATGCATAACCTTACAGAGAATTTCATCATTGTCAACATTGCAAAATACAGGGCCTACCTGGTTCAGAATTATGAAGAAGCTTTCAGCACCAATGTAATGGTTGGAACGGAGCAGAATAAAACCCCGGTTTTCAAATCGCAGCTGAAGTATATAGAATTCAATCCCACCTGGACCGTGCCCCGCTCCATTACAGTGAAGGAGATGATCCCTAAAATAAAAAAAGATCATAACTACCTTTCCGACAGAAATATGGTTCTCTTAAACAGCTCAGGAGAAATTGTACCTATGTCATCGGTCGATTTTTCTGCAATATCGTCCAACAAATTCCCCTACACTATCAGGCAGGAACCCGGACCCGGTAATGCGCTTGGAGAAGTAAAGTTTATTTTTCCAAATAAATATGCGGTTTACCTTCACGACACGCCTTCAAAATACCTTTTCAGCAAGGCTACACGTTCCTTCAGCCATGGTTGCATCCGCACACAAAATCCCATTGCCCTGGCCGAGCATATCCTTGAGGGAAGCAAATGGGACAAAGAAAAAATCCAGGAGACCCTGGATTCAAAACTTACCACCAGGGCCTACCTGGATAAGCCAATGGATGTGCTTTTATTATACTGGACGGCAGGTTTATATAAAAAGGAGTCTACCTTCTTTTTCCCGGATGTTTATGAAAGGGACCAGGCCATCCTGGAAAAATTAAACCATGATGTTGAGAAGGTGGTCTTTGATTAAGGCTCTTCCTTAACTAATCGGCAAGGATGGAATTTTCCAGGTAGTAGGAATCATTTGCATAGATGTAGAGGCAGCTTCCTCCCTTAATAAGGTCGATAATCTCCTTTGAGTTTTCAAGCGGAACCGCTGGACATCCGAAGCTTCTGCCCAGCCTGCCGTATTTTTTAATAAAGTCCTCACTAACATATGCAGCACTGTGAAGCACCACGGCCCTGCTGCGGGCATTATCGTTAAATCCCTTTTCAAGACCATCCAATCGCAGGGAATAGCCATGTTTCCCAAAGTATGATTCTGCCGTTTGATAGAGACCCAGGCTCGATTGATT
>JAOZLK010000525.1 GCA_029934875.1 Bacteroidales bacterium
AGATTCCCCAGGTTTTTTTGCTTTACAGCCTCAATCAGCGCATATTGATAATCATTGTTGTCCTCATCCTGCTGAGCCAGGCATTCCTGCCCAGAGAACAAGACCATGATCAAGCCAAAAATAAATACGATTCCCCTCATGTTTAAAATACTCCTTCCTAAATGATAACGAAACATTACTTATTTCCTGTATGCCCGAATCCCCCGGCCCCGCGTTCAGAATCTTCCAGACTCTCCACTTGCTTCCAGGCTATCATTTCAACTTTATTAATGACCATCTGGCAAATCCTTTCTCCATGGTTTACTATGAAATCCTCTTTCGATAAATTGATCAGAATAATCCCTATCTCGCCCCGGTAATCTGCATCAATGGTCCCGGGCGTATTCACGACCGAAATACCCTTTTTCAGAGCAAGCCCGCTTCTTGGCCTTATCTGAGCCTCAAAACCCCCGGGTAATTCAATAAACAAACCTGTAGGAATCAGCCTTCTTTCCAAAGGTTTTAGCACATACGGATCATCCAGATTTGCCCGCAGGTCCATACCAGCAGAAAGGGAAGTACTATATTCGGGCAGCAAATTGCCTGAACGGTTCACAATCTTTACATTCATCTTAAGTCATATTTTTATACTTAATAAATACCGGGCGCTCCATATACCACAGGAAAAGACCAAAACCCACAAGCAAAATAAGGCTGGTAAGATCCCTGACAGGCCCAATATTCTGCAAAAGTAACGCATTGAAATAATAAATCACCAAGGCCAGTACTATATAAGCCACTATTCTACCTGTTTTATACGGTACCCTATAATGTTTTCGGGACCATAAATATGAGAGCAGAACCATCAGGCTATAGCATATTAGGTGAGCCCAGGCCGAAGCCACATATCCATACCGTGGAATAAACAAAACATTTATCACAACTGTTACAAGGGCCCCTATAATAACCAACACCGCACCATACATGGTTTTATTGCTCAGCTTATACCATATGGATAAGTTAAAAAAGATCCCCATAACAAGATTGGCCATAAGAACGATCGGAACAATTTGCGCACCTTCCCTGAATCCCTGTCCTATAAAGAGTATAAAATAATCCATATAGAGATTCACCAAGAGGAAGATGACCAGGCCGGCAGCCACGAAAAAATTCATCACATCGGCGTAGAGCTCCTTGGCATTCTTGTCCTTCGAACGTGAAAAAAAGAAGGGTTCCGCAGCATATTTGAACATCTGTACAAAAAGAGTCATCAAAACCGCCATCTTAAAATTAGCGCCATATATACCAAGTTGCTCCATGGGAAGCTGATCAGCTGGTATCAGGTGCTTAAGAAGAATCCGATCGAGGGCTTCATTTACCGTTCCAGCCAGTCCAGCCACCAAAAGAGGATAAGAGTATCTCAATATCTTTTTAAGGAGGACCCTGCTAAATGAGTTTTTGAAAGCTGCCACAAGCTCACCGGAAAGAAGTAAAAGCTTTACAAGAGAGGCCATCATGTTGGATATCAGAACATAACCCACTCCAATCTCCTCATTATACAAGATTGAAACCAGCTCTGATTCGGAATGCCTGGGACAGTACCACAGGAAAAACAGGTTCAGTCCGATGTTCACAGAAACCTCCAGAATCCGGATGATTGCATACTTCACTGGCTTGTTCCTGAGTCGGATCCTGGCAAAAGGAAGAGCAGTAAAAGCATCCACACCCACAATTACCGCAAGCCACCGTATGTACTCAGGATGATCACCATAAGCAATCAGGGAGGCAAGGGAAGACCCTGATATCATCACAAATATTATGAAAGCAGAAGAGCTGACAAACAGCGCACTCAGTACAGTTGTGTAGATTTTACCACTCTCCTTTGAGCTGCTTGCATAGCGGAAATAGCCCGTTTCCATTCCATAGGTCAGAACCACCAGAAGAAAAACAACGTAGGCATAAAGCTCTGTTATGATCCCATAGCTTGCCCTGTCAAAAACCCGTGTATAAAAAGGGGTTAGAAGCACATAATTTAAAAGCCTTGGTAACACAATACCCAGACCATATACGGCCGTCTGGCCAAACAACTGTGTAATGGGATTTTTCAACGCGAAGGTAAAAGTACTATTTTTTAATCCTCATCCGATTTCCGGTTAAACAGCAAAAAACCAAAACTTAGTTGTACTGTCCAGGGCTGATCTGTAGCGGAAATATATCCCACGTGAAATCCGATGGGGCCCACCACCGAAAGGTAATTCACCGAGGCATTATAAACAGTTTTCATGGAAGAGAAATAATTTCCCAGGTATGCATTATTATCAGCCTCCCTAAGTATCTCCTGAACAGGAAAGTAGCCATAAGCTTCAAGCTTGGCATGCATATTCTTACCAAATGAATAGACTGGCATCAGTCCGACTGCTATATACTGATTAGCCCTGTAATTCTCCATAAATAAGGCTTTCGTAATCAGGTTCGGCTGAAAAGCTGGGGTTCCAATAATGCTTGAAAAATAGTTGGAAAGCAGGGGTTTGAAAGCGGCATGCATTACATAATGATAGCCAAGGCTGAAGCCTCCTTTCAAGGGCAAATACCCGGTATTTTCGAAGCGGGCTGAGAACCAGTAGTAGTTCAACTTTTCGTTTAGTACCTGATCGGAAGTAGATCCGGGCGAATAGAACTCAGAGCCATAACCCGCCCGAAGCGAAAACTTCAAGAAAACTCCCCTGGTGGAAAATTGCCTGTTGTTTAAGCTGTTTCTTTCATAAGCACCGTATGCCGATACAAGATTCACCAATGAGACATCTGCAGTATCAGTGGAGGAAAAATCCTTGGTCATATAGTATATTTCCTGGTCTCGTCCGACACCCAGGCCAGCTACAAGAATGCTGTTGTTGGAATAGGGAATACCAACATCAAAACGGAAATTTATCTCCTTCTCTACGATGTAGGAAGCCTTCATGTCTTCGTAAAAGAAATTGGGATTTGTGGTATTGTAATCAAAACGGTTGTAATTGAAATTACCCCGAAAAAACACCGGGGTCCTGAAAGGATAATCAAAGCGAAAACCAAGGTTGAGTCCATCATATAATCTTCCAAACTGGAGACTCCCCTTCAGGAGGGTAGACACCTCCTGGATCTCCCTGAAACTCAATCCCAGGTAGGTCTGAGCCTGGCCCGTAGTAGATATAAATAAGCCGAACTTTGCCTCCAGGGGCGCTTCCGGAATCACCCTCAACTTAAAAGTAAACAGGCTGTCTTTTTCTGAATATCTCGCACTTGGGTAGAGATAGGTAAGGCTTTTATCATTTACAAGTTTAAGATACTCACGCTTAATCGATTCCAATCCAATCACCGGATCGGATTTCAGGAAACTATTTTCCACATAGATTTCCTGTTTCTCATTCAGCCCCTCAAGCTCAATATCTCTGAATTTGAATTCCGGCCAGCTTGCAACAAAGGCTCCCCTCCTGTTATGGAGGGAAATAGAGTCATCTGCCACCCGCCCGATCATCATGCGAATGCTGTCTAGCTTCAGAAGTGTGGCCTCATAGCCAATCTTAACAAACTCATCCATCTTATCAAAGGCAAGCAGATCCTGGCTTACAAAATCCATATCAAGCAATATGCCTGCATCACCGGGAATTTTGTAGTCCGATGGAGTCATAACTATATTCTCCATTTGCTTCATCACATCGTATTCGTCGGGAGGCTGATTACCCTTGGCCGCCTTGCTCCCAATGATCACA
>JAOZLK010000526.1 GCA_029934875.1 Bacteroidales bacterium
TGCTATTTAATTGATTTCACTGAAATTTTTCATGAATTGCATGCGCTCGAATGCAGCTGGATCCTCTCCGTACATCCTGGCTATCATCCCCCTGAACTGATCCAGGGAGTCGAAGCCCTTCTCTGTCATCCACTTTTCCACTTTTTTCAGGATCCTGGAAATCTGATCGGGACCATTTTTATAAAGGGTCGATGCAAGCTGGGTGACATTTGCTCCCGCAAGGATCATTTTTACCACATCTTCACCCTTGTGAATGCCAGTTGAAGCAGCAAGATCACAATCAATCTTTTCAGACATAATTGCGGTCCATCGCAGGGTCTCATATTGCTCCTCCGGGGTGGAAAACATGTTGGCAGAGGTGATGGCAATCTTCTCGATGTCAATGTCGGGGGTGTAAAACCTATTGAAGAGTACAATGCCGGCCACACCCGATTCCGAGAGGGCCTTAACAGAAAGCCCGAGGCGGGTGAAATACTTGCTGATCTTAATGGCCACCGGAATTTTTACATTATCCAGAACCTTTTTTATTATTTTGAAATAGGCCTTTTCAAACTCCTTGTTTTTGAAGTCAGCAGGGTTTAAAAATATATTGAGCTCAAGCGCGTCGGCTCCGGCCTCTTCCATCTTCCTGGTGAAATGGGTCCAGTCTTCACTACTTATGCAGTTGATGCTGGCGATGACCGGAATAGAAAGATTCTTCCTGGCATCGCGGATCAGTTTCAGATAATCCTTAAGCTTATCTTCCTTGATATGAAGATCGATGTAGTCGAGTATTTCAGAATGCCCGGAATATATCATGGGGTCTTTTTCAGCTTCCTGCACCTCCAGCTCTGCCTGCAGAAGGATCTCCTCTTCGAAAATAGATTTGATCACAACGGCTCCGGCTCCATGCTTTTCCATGCTGAGGAGGCCTTCCAGGGATCCGGTCAGGCCACTACTGGCGGCAACAATGGGATTCTTCAGTTTTAATCCCAGGTAATTTGTTGATAGGTCAATCATATTCAAATAGAATTTTATTACTGAGGATAAAAGTAAAAAAAAAGAGAATGCTTTGCACCAAATGTGAGGGAGAATAAGAATTATTTCATGTAATATTGTGATGCTTTTTAATACCCAACAAATTAACAGAGAATGAGCAAGATTATCGAAAAGGAGTATTTTTCAGAAGCAGTTGTAAAGCTGGTTGTGGAGGCCCCGCAAATTGCTAAAAGCAGAAGGGCGGGTCATTTCGTAATTGTAAAGGTCGGTGAAAAAGGGGAGAGAATTCCCTTGACAATTGCTGATGCCGATGTGGAGAAAGGTACCATTACACTGATTATCCAGAAGGTGGGTGTGACCTCCTCTAAAATATGCCAGCTGGAGCCCGGCGACGATATTACCGATGTGGTGGGTCCCCTGGGAAAGCCAACCCATATTGAGAAACTGGGCACTGTCCTTGCATCGGGAGGGGGAGTTGGCGTTGCTCCGCTTTTGCCAATTGTAAAGGCTTTTAAGGAGGCCGGGAACAGGGTAATTACGGTTCTTGCTGCCCGGATGAAGGACCTGATAATTCTGGAAGAACAGATGAGGGAATATTCAGATGAGGTAATTATAATGACCGATGACGGATCGTATGGAAAGAAGGGCCTGGTTACCCAGGGTATGGAAGAAGTGATTTTGAGAGAAAAGGTTGATCTGGCTGTTACTGTGGGACCAGCGGTGATGATGAAATTTGCAACTATTCTCACTGCTAAATACAAGATCCCCACTGTTGCCAGTTTAAATACCCTTATGGTTGATGGCACAGGGATGTGTGGTGCCTGCAGGGTATCAGTGGGAGGAGAAACCAAATTCGTCTGCGTGGATGGTCCCGAGTTTGATGCCCACCAGGTCGATTTTGACGAGATGCTTCTGAGGCTGGATTCATACAAGCCTTCGGAAGCTGAAGCCTTTGAAAGTTACCTGAGTAATCACCCCAAAGCGAATTAAAAAGATGACGGAAGTATCAGAATATTTAAAGAACGAGCGGGAACAGGAATGGAGGCTTTCCCTCAGGGGAAAAATGAAAAACAAGGAGCGGACACAAATCCAGAGGGTTAGCATGTCCGAGCAGGATCCAGGCAAGCGCAACACTGATTTTACCGAGGTTAATTGCGGTCTCAGTATAGAGGAAGCAAGGATGGAGGCCCGGCGATGTCTTGATTGCGTTAATCCCACCTGTATCAGCGGTTGCCCCGTGGGGATTAATATCCCGAAGTTTATAAAGAAAATTGAGGAAGGTGACTTGCTGGAATCGGCACGCGTCCTTAAAGAAACCAATACGCTTCCAGCTGTTTGCGGGCGCGTGTGTCCCCAGGAAATCCAATGTGAACAGGCCTGTTTCTATACACAAAAGCTTAAGAAAGCTCCTGTGGCCATTGGTCACCTGGAGCGTTTCGTTGCTGATTTTGAGCAGAATAGTGGGGAAATGTCGGTTCCTGTAATAACAAAGAAGAACGGGATTAAGGTGGCTTCCATCGGATCAGGCCCTGCCGGACTGGCATTTGCTGCCGACATGGTCAAGATGGGATATGATGTAACCGTTTTTGAGGCACTTCACGAAATTGGCGGGGTACTGAAATACGGCATTCCCGAATTCCGGCTGCCCAACCAGATTGTGGATGCAGAGATCGATGTATTGGAAAAGATGGGGGTTAAGTTTGTAAAGAACTTTATTGTGGGTGCAACTGCTTCCATTGACGAGCTGCGTAAAGAAGGATATGAAGCCTTCATGGTTGGTAGTGGTGCCGGGCTTCCCAATTTCATGAATATTCCGGGGGAGAACTTCATTGGGATATATTCTTCCAATGAATACCTCACCAGGGTAAACCTGATGAATGCAGCTGATCCGGAGTATGATACACCGGTTATTTCAGGAAAGAGGGTTGCCGTTATTGGAGGCGGAAACACTGCTATGGATGCCGTACGGACATCCAAGCGTTTGGGAGCAGAACGTTCCATGATCATTTACCGCCGATCGATTGAGGAGATGCCTGCACGCAATGAAGAAATAATACACGCACAGGAGGAGGGTGTGGAGTTTATGAATCTTCACAATCCACTTGAGTATTATGCCGACGAAAAGGGACGGGTGTGCAAAATGAAGTTGCAGAAAATGGAGCTGGGTGAGCCCGATGCTTCGGGCAGGCGCCGACCCTTACCTCTTGAAGGTTCGGAATTCATCATCGAGGTGGATACTGTGGTGGTAAGTGTGGGAGTCTCCCCCAATCCTCTGATTCCATCGAGTATGAAAGAACTGGATGTTTCCCGCTGGGGAACAATCAAGGTCGATCCGGACTCCATGCATAGTTCTGTTGAAGGGGTTTTTGCCGGTGGAGATATTGTTCGTGGAGGGGCTACGGTGATCCTTGCCATGGGCGATGGCCGAAAAGCAGCCAGCTCAATGGACCAATATCTGAAGGCCAGGTCTTTGGATTGAACATATTACCTGTGAAGTTGTTGAGGAGTTATTAGTTTATAAACGATATAAAAGTCCTATTCATGACAATTGGAGTATTGAAGGAAGGTGGCGATGAAAACCGGGTTGTATTGTTGCCCGAACACGTTGCCAGGCTTGTTAAAAAAGATCTCACAGTCAAGGTGGAAAAAGGTGCGGGTGAAAGCTCCTTTGAATCTGATGAAAACTACACTGAAGCCGGTGCTGCAGTTTCCAGTCGGGCTGAAATTCTGAAGGATGCTGATATGA
>JAOZLK010000527.1 GCA_029934875.1 Bacteroidales bacterium
TGTAAAATTTCCATTCGGTAAGTTGAAAACTATTTCTTTGCTCAAGAAACTGTTGAGCAAAGACAGAATTATAAGCAGTTAAGCCCAGTAATAAAACAACACTTAATCTAAAAATCTGCGGAAATTGCCTTTTTCTCATTGTAATATATTTAATATTTATAAATTTCATTTTTACACTCAAGCTCCTCACCATCCTAAATCCTGTCCCTCTTCAAAATCATACACTCCACATTTTTCTGCCCACTGATCATGCAGTATATTTAGTTCCTCTACTTTTTCAGGATAGGTAGTGGCTAGATCATTCTGTTCTGTCCGATCCAAATCCAGGTCGTATAGCTCCCACGCTTCACCGCTGAGTGCAACAAGCTTCCATTTGCCCTGACGAACAGCTTTGTGACCTTCGCGATACCAAAACAGTTCTTTATGAATATCTGCTGTCTCGTTTTTTAAAACAGGCAGCAGACTCTTTCCCTCAAGTGCTGTAACAGGTTTATTATTATACACTTCCGGATATTCAACTCCAGCCACATCACAACAAGTAGCCATTATATCCATTATATGTCCCTGGTGTCCGGTAAACTCCCCATGCTGCTTAATCTGAGCGGGCCAGGAGGCAATAAAAGGAGTTGCAATACCGCCTTCATGCATCCATATCTTATAATAGCGGAAAGGTGTATTGCTGGCATTGGCCCATGAGAAACCATAACTCTGATATGAATCCACACCCCCGGGGGGAAGATCATCCTCTCTCCAGTTACGGCCATAGGGACCGCCTTGAGCGCTGGCACCATTATCAGCCAGGAAAATAACCAGTGTATTCTCTTTCTGACCTATTTGCTTAAGCTTATCCAGAATTTTTCCGATTCCCTGATCCATTCTGTCTATTTGGGCAGCATAAACAGCCATCTTCAGATCCATTGCCTCCTTATGCTCTACATCCTCCCATGCCGGAGCATCTTTGTCCCGGGGAGTTAAAGGGCTATTCTCTTCATCAAATAATCCCATTTCAAGCTGACGCTGATAGCGGTTTTTACGAATTTCATCCCATCCCACCATGTATTTGCCACGATACTTTTCTATATCTTCAGGAAGGGCATGCAGAGGCCAATGCGGAGCAGTGTAAGTAACATACATGAAAAATGGATTATCATTTTCTCCTGCAGCATCCAGCATTGAAACAGCATTCTCTGTAATAGCTGTAGTCATATAAAATCCTTCTTTGGGTGGATGATAAATCTGACCATCTTTTTCCATAATCCTTACTACATCAGCCCTCTTCCCTTTTGTAATATCGAAATAATTAGAAGCTCCACTAATGAGACTGAAGGAATGATCAAATCCACGATCTGTTGGCCAATTTGGTCGATGTTCACCAACGTGCCATTTCCCCGACATATAAGTGGTATAGCCAGCATCCTTTAAAACCTCTGCTATTGTTACACTTTTATCGTTCAGGTAGCCCTGATATGGACCGGGTTTTCCACCACCCACCTCATGCATAACCATATTTCCCATACCGGCCTGATGTGAATACACGCCGGTTAGCAGTGATGCCCGGGTAGGACAGCATATCGCATTATTGTAAAACTGCGAAAATCGCAATCCCTCTTCTGCAAGCCGGTCTATGTTCGGGGTATTGATCTCTCCACCATAGCAGCCAATATCAGAATAACCCATATCATCTGCCATGATCAGCAGGATGTTGGGTTTTTCAGTATTTGGCTCTGTGGGTGCTGCAAAAATATTTCCAATTTGAGTGAGCGCCAGGCAGGTAAGAAGACCGGCGACTCTAAAATGATTGCTGTAAGTCATGTTACTATGTGTGTCATGGGTTTGATTGCATTGATTGATACCAGCTTGTGACCTTCTTGGAAAGCTCTCTGGTGATCTCAGGATATTCCTCTGCAAGATTCCTTGATTCGCCGGGATCCGCGATTATGTCGTAGAGTTGCCGCTCGCTACCATCATAATCACAAAGTAGTTTCCATTGACCATGCCGTATAGCGAGATCGGGCAGGCTTTTGAAACCATAGAAATCCTTACGATCCGGGGGACGGCTGAAAAAGATGGGGGCCTTACGGGATGTTTCAGACTTGCCAAGTAGCGTGTTGAGTATCTCCTCTCCGTCGTATGAGACATAAGCAGGTGATTTTGCACCGGTCAGTTTAAGTAGGGATGGCAAAAAGTCGATGGCTGCAAATACCGATGTTTTGTTCCTGGTACCCACTGCTTTCCTTTTAATCAGGCCAGGACCCCAGGTAATCAGTGATGATCGTATACCACCTTCAAACAGATTTGTTTTGCACCCTTTTAGAATCCCTGCCTCTCCTGCACCAGGTTCGTGTCCGTTGTCGGAGCAGATCAGGATCAGGGTGTTGTCACGCAGATCCTTATTTTCCCGCACGTAATCGAAAAGGGAGGCCAACTGCCGATCCATCTCCTCCAGCACAGCCAGGTACAATTCTCGTTTGTTTTCTCCCCATTTCTCTACCGGGGGAAAGAAAGGAGAGTGCACATCGTCGGGCCAAACGTTGATATAGAAGGGCTTTTTCTCGGCCTCCGCCTTCTTGATAAATACCATGGCAGCATCCACAAATCCGCCGGTAATGGTTGAGCGTTGCATCCACGTGACCGGTCCGCCGAGAATTTCAGCATCGGCCCATATCCTGCCAGGCTCCTCCCATCCAGGCTGCATGGTAAGCGGCAGAAGTTTCGGGCCCATCCCTTCGAAGTTGGTCAGGGACTCGTCGAAACCGTAATCCGTGATCGGCGGCGCCTCAGTCACGTCTCTTTGCCCACCCATATGCCACTTGCCAAAGTGTCCTGTCGCGTAACCGGCTTCCTTCAGACTGCGAGCGAGCATTGGCGCTTTTGGATCAAGCCAGTTTGCCATACCGCGTTGCTCATTGATTTCATAATTGTTCAGGTATGAAGTGATCCCCCAACGCTGTGGATACTGTCCGGTTGAGATCGCAACACGAGATGGAGAACAGATGGGTGAGTTAACGTAAAATTGCTCAAACGCAATGCCTTCGGCCGCCATCCGGTCGATATTTGGTGTACTTGCATCTTTGTTGCCAAAACATGACAGGTCTGCCCAACCCATATCATCAATAAATACAATGATGATGTTGGGCCGGTGATTGCCATCACCTGCCCGGACAAACTGTGGCATGAGCGCTGCCAACATGACTACAAATATCAGTTTCAGAATAGCTCGCATTGTTCTCGTTATCTGGCTGTGTTTATTTCAGGTCTACTTCTTTTATGATATCCATCGTTTCCCCACTATCTATAATTTGAAAGAGATGTAAGCGTTCACCCGGACTGTTGTTTGGTTGATGAAGTGTCATCAGTAATTGACCGTCAAATGAGCTGAAAATCATCCCGTGCCCGCCGTTTTTTTCATAAATGATCTTCTGTTCCTTCCACGGGCCGTTGATTTTGCCCGATTCGGAATGGCTTAGAAGAACGCAATACCCTTTTTCGGGAAGTATGGAGGACCATATCATAAATAACCGGTCGCTCTGCTGGCTCCTGTATAAGAAGCAACCATCTGTCACTTTACCAAGGTCCGGGGATTGCCGTGCACCCGGGGCACCGGAGGCCTTGAACATAAGCTGTGGTTCACCGATGGTGCCGGAAAGATCATCACTTAACTGAATGTAGTCCATAGTACCATCGATGATTTGTACCCATTCGTGACAGAATACCATGTAGT
>JAOZLK010000528.1 GCA_029934875.1 Bacteroidales bacterium
ACTCCGGAGTCATAGATAAGGCACTTTCCACCAGAAGCTGTTGGATCGTCTGTAATCCTGAGCGGACTTGTTATCAGGGCATCTTCAGCTTCCAGCTTCATTGAGGTTTGGTCATCTCTGACATGGACTACACACATGTCACCAGCCGTACTATACTTACTTAACGCATACACATACGCCCAACCGGGCTTTTTGCCAGTTGCATACCCTTCTTCGTTTACTGTGACAATACTGGTATCTGAGCTGCTGAATTCCATGACAGAAATGGAATAGTTCTCGGGTACCAACTCAAAAGGGAATTGCTTGGTTTGACCAACCAGCAAGAACTGTTTATACGGGTAGAAGGTTTTTTATGTAATTTGACTGAAGCTGACTGAAGCCATAAGAATCAAAACCAACGTCAGGCAAAAGGGCTTTATTTCGAAGGTACGTTGCGAGCGATAGAATTTCATAGCAGTAGGGTTAAATTTAGTTGATTAGATTCATTCAATCCATTGGTTTTATGGTGTTAACAGGCAATTACCTCAACACTGTAAGGTTTAACAATTGTATTCCATCAACTGTTTCAAGGCGGACAAAATAGTTACCCTGTCCCAATACCGGATCAGGAATTGCAACAGAAGATCCGTTCCCACCATTTACAGGTATGAGCTGTTTGACGATGGTCCCCTTCATATCTATGATAGTGACTTGGGTAATTATCACATTTTGAGCGCAGTCGATAAAGAACTCTCCAGAGGTCGGATTGGGGAAAAGAGTGAACAAATCTTGTGTGTTCCGGGTATCCAGGATTCCTGTTGCCGGAGGAGTAAGTATTGAAAAAGTTGCTGCGATGGTGGTATCTACTCCGGCAATGGTCCTGATTCGGTAGTTATATTCCTGTACTGATTTTACATCGTGATCCTCATAAGAAGTTATATCAGGTCCAGTTTGTACTATGGTTAGATAGTCAGTTCCATTATTTTCTGAACGTTCGAGCAAATAAGCATCTTCATTGTCTGACAGATCGCTCCATGAGAGAATAACATATCCCGGATCCTCATGATATTGAGCATTAAAATCGGTCGGGGAAACTACCTTTTTATGATGCATGGCCATGACCAGTTCAATTCCACCTGGAATACCCATATTACCCGAGTATTGCTTATCCTTATCACTGTTCCAGTGCTCAAATACCCCGAGGCTTTCCAGGATTGTTCCATCATTCTCGGGATCGTATTGGAGCCCTTCAGGCCAATAATCCGGGTCTGCTGACTGGTAAAGGTAATCATCCACGCCGGCTGTGGTCGCGAGCTGGTCGTTCCACGATTGGGTCTGTATGAAATCAAGGCCCACCGACTCCAGGGCTAAAGGATCGATGGAGACCAACAAAGATGAGGGGTAATCATCGGAAAACGGAGCGATGGTATACTTTACCGGGGTGGTCCAGGCATTGTGACCACTCCAAAGGAAATCACCTATGTTCAGTATGGTTTTTCCTCCCAGGTCTTTATGTCCGAGCAGATCCACGAAATGCCTGTAATGACCATACTCTTTTTTATATTCCACAAGCGAAGAATGCATATGGGAAGCCGAGTTGCGCATGTTGGACCCATAGTGGTTCTTGGCGATTTGTGAAAAACCAGCTGATCCATGGTGTTTGGCGACGGAGATATTGATCATATAGTCGGCTCCGGCAAACTGTTCGGGCAGGTAGTCACCACCGGATCCATCGCTGAACTGAAGCAACTGGCCTTCGGAGGAGACTATTTTTGTCCTTCCTTCAGCACCATCATGAAGGGATATAAAAACCACATCCGGAAAATCAGTTTTTAGCAGATCATAATACTGGTTGGGGAAATAGGCACTAGGATCACCTATATATATATGGGTTTGGGGAATTCCGTAAACATTGGATAATTGGTTAAGAACAGACCACATCAGCTGGGGTGAAGTGTCGATCATATTCAGGTTTTCCTTCTTGTTATGCCCATCCATATTACTTGCATCGCAGGAAACGAAATTGGATTTGATGCATACTTTTTCTCCCGCCAGGTAACCATAAGTCCCCTTCCCTCTTTCCCTGTTATAATACTTAAACAATTGATCCCAGGCATCTGTAGCATCTTGACTGCCAGTTAACAGGCACAGGGATGACTCCAGCATGCCATGGACTTTAGTGCGATCTGTATTCTGCTCCATCCACCAGTTGTCACTCTCAAGCCAGGTGTTGGGACAATCTTCATTGACTGCTTCAGGATTCCAGACCCAGATTACCCTTCCCGGTATCACTCCTTTAGCAATTCCCAAAGGCTTGTTTGCAATTTCAGCATATTGCTCTGCACCACGTTCTGCTCTCAAATCTTTTATTCCAGTACTAAGACCAGTTATTACCATTAAGATAAGGGCTGCAAAAATCAAGGATAAGCTGGTTAGTCTCCGGTCTTCAATTAACCTGACAGCCCTCCTGAAAATCAAAGATCCTGCTAATATCCCTGACAGATGAATAATAAATGCACTTGTTATTGGGAATGCAGCACGCTGGCAGGGATAGGTTGCCCTGGATGGCTTAGGGATCACCCGTATAAGAAACCATATAAATGCTAATAAACCAGATATATAGAATATGATAACTGATTTTTTTCGAATCGATAGCTTGTTCCAATCCATACCATATTTTTCTTTGATCAAATAGTATAGGAAAACTATGAAATCTACTAATACTACTTGTCCTGTTTTGTCCTGTCCTGATATGAGATATAGGAATCCCTGTATACAATATAATATATGGCCAGGATAAATACAGGATAGGACAGGATAGATATCTGTTTTTTACCATCTATTTTTAATACTTAAAATGGTTAAAACCGCATTACAAACTTAAATTATTCATTATGAAGAAACTTCACTTTATTTCTTTCTTATTCCTTGCTCTGATGCTTGGAGTAGGTGCAAATCTTTACGCCCAGGACCTGGGTGTGGACCCAGTCTATGGAGACTGGTCCGGGTACACAGTAATTGATGCAGATCAATGGGTCAATTCTGGTGATTCCATGGTTACTACTGTTACAGGTTTGGCCCCGCGCCTCGATCCTGGTAACGATGACTGGCAATGGTGGAATTACCCTTACCATTGTGCCGAACTAGCTGTAACCGGTGCAGATATGTCCGGGGATATTGAACTGGAGGCCATGATTAAGATGCCTGACAGTACCACCACAGGTTACTGGGACGTCTGCCTGATTTTTGACTATGTGGATGAGTATAATTACAACATGTTCACGCTCTGGCGTGGGGATGGATCCACTTTTTACACAGTGACAAACGGAATAAGAGCCCAGGTTGGTGATATTGCACATAAAACCTTCCTTGAACAGGCTACGGGGATAAATAGTTTCCACAAGGTCAGGGTGCTTCGTATCGGGGACAAGGTATCTGCCTTCTTTGATGATAACCCTGTAATATCTGTTACTGATGCTGTTCTTAGCGGTACAGGTAAACTGGGTGTGGGAACATTAAATGACAGCATCCTGGTGGATGAGATCAGGGCATGGGAACCACCTATACAGTTCTCAGCTGATGCTACCTGGGGCAACTATGGTAATTACGCTTTCGTGAACTCTGGTAAGGTCGTTGTAGATACTGTAGTAGCAGAACCAGTGATTTACCTTAAGTCGATCAGTTCGCCGAGACTGGCTCCCGGGAATACCGATTGGCAGTGGTGGCTCTATCCCTATCAC
>JAOZLK010000529.1:0-1763 GCA_029934875.1 Bacteroidales bacterium
AACTTTACTCTTGATCTGACTGTCAATCCAGACTTTGGCCAGGTGGAGGCAGATCCCTCACAACTGAACCTGACAGCCTTTGAAACATTTTACGAGGAGCAGCGGCCATTCTTCGTGGAGGGAAATAATATCTTCGATTTCGACCTTGCTGTTTACAACATGGGCAACATGTTCTATTCCCGTCGCATCGGTCGCCGCCCTCATTACGATCCCGAACTTGAAGAGGGAGCCTATGCCAGGGTACCTGAATTCACCAGTATAATAGGAGCTGCCAAAATCTCAGGTAAAACCAAGAACGGACTCTCTGTTGGCATCATGGAAAGTGTTACTGCAGAAGAAAAAGCTGAAATTGACACGGATGGTAATCGCAGCTATGAGTCTGTTGAACCCCTCACCAACTATTTTGTAACACGGATCTCCAAAGAATTTGATAAAGGTAATACCACCCTGGGAGGGATGCTCACTTCCACCAATCGATTTATCGACCAGCCAAACCTTAAGGATTTGCACTCTTCAGCTCTCACAGGAGGCCTTGATTTCAAGCAATACTTCAAGGATCGGGACTATGTTTTTTCATTTTCAACATATATGAGTCAGGTTAATGGTTCTGAGGAGGCCCTCATCCGCACCCAACGATCCCCGGTGCATTACTTTCAACGACCCGACGCCTCCTACCTGGAATTAGATTCATCACGAACATCCCTTTCAGGATACGGAGGCAGCCTTCAATTTGGGAAGCAGAGTGGCCGCTTCCAGTTTATGGCTTTCCTCTTTGCCAACTCACCGGGACTTGAACTAAATGACATTGGGTTTATGACCTCTACCGATGAAGTGGTCCAGATTTTCTGGATGAATTACAAGTTCAATGAGCCTTTCAGTATATTCCGAAGTCTATCCCTCAACCTCAACCAATGGAATGCATGGGACTTTGGAGGAACCCACCAGGTGACCGGGATCAATATAAACGGGCGAGCAGAGTTTAAAAACCTATGGCGCTCGCACTTTTATGTTGACGCAGGAACAGACACACACAGCAATTCAGCACTCCGGGGAGGGCCCACCCTTATTCTGCCGGGTTCCATCAGAACATCTCTTTCCCTTTCCACCAGTTCGAGGAAAAAACTGGAGGGAAAAATAGATATGGACTACTCCCATGGCTTTGATGATTCGGAAGAAAGGTACGGCCTGGAACTGGGGCTCATATACAGACCCATCTCTAACATCAACCTTTCTATATTTCCGGAATTCAGCCATCGCCGTTCGGAGTTGCAGTATATTGAACAACAACATTTCGACAGCGAATCGAGGTATATAATGGGGGAAATTGATCAGAAAACCCTGAGCATGTCCCTCAGGTTTGATCTGATCCTTACACCAGAACTAAGCATACAATTTTGGGGTCAACCCTTCATAGCCAGTGGTGATTACTCTGACTTCAAGCATATTACAGATTCAAAAGCCGGGCAGTTTACCAAGCGCTTCCACACCTACACTGCAGGAGAAATTACCTACGACGAATCGGGCAATTACTATGCCGTCAATGAATCAGGCTCAGGGCTGAATTACAAATTTGGCAATCCCGATTTCAACATCAAAGAGTTCCTGTCGAATCTAGTCTTTCGCTGGGAGTACAAACCGGGATCATTTCTTTACCTGGTTTGGTCACAATCCCGTTCAGACTCAGACTCTTACGGCCAGTTGAACCTGGGTGAAGATTTCTACAATATCTGGAAGATCTATCCCCGGGATATGATCATGCTGAA
>JAOZLK010000529.1:1863-3718 GCA_029934875.1 Bacteroidales bacterium
AGGAAGCCTTTCAGCAAATAATAAAGGCTGATTTAAGAGGGTTTATTCGCACTCCATATCTGCGAGGCCGTTTTCATAGGAATCCCAACAGTGCCAGGCATTATCCCCGAAGTATACCTGGCTCTTAATGCGGCCCCCGAGGCTGCTTGTATTCCACTGAATATCGCTTACTCCATCTGCCATAGAAACCATATAAGCAGCATCATAGTGCATACCGGGAAGATACTTCCACATGATGAAACTACCAGTCTCTTTTTGATCAGGTTCAGTATATGTATAGGTCAGATCGGCCGCCTCACTTTCAAAATCCTTGTTCCAGCCTATTTCGAGCACCGGAACTTCACCATCCTTATAGAAGGTCCAGTCGGCCCTGGTATGATCATACCTCACCACACCATCAAACCACTTAAGCCCCTGCTCCGGAAGAGCGGAATATGCGATCGACATTTCGACAGAAAACTCCTCCTTACTAATCCTCATTGCATTAAGTGTGGCTGAATAGCTCACAGCATTCAGGCTAAAGTCGTAGGACCACTCCCATGTATTGTCACCCATATACTCAGGCTCCTGCTGAAGGGCGTGGGCATAGGCTGCCACAGGCAGGGCAGAAACCACTGTAAGGGATAAGTTCCAGAATCCAACAGTAAGGTATGATCTTGTAAAGTTCTGATAGCGGCTAACACTTCCCTTGGATGAGGCCGGCTGCTCTGAATAATCTGAATAATCCATCATCATGCTCTCTACGGGGGGGAGCTCAGGCCGCTGATCCACAGGCTCCTGGTCACAGGATATAGTTGCGAACATAAGCGCTGCGGTAAGAACCACTGCACATCCTATTCTAATCGGCTTTCTCATATCTCTCTCTTATTGGTTCAATATAATAACTGCGCATACGCGAAATCGTTGCATTGGGTTTCAAATTATGCGTCGTGGAAGTTTGAAGAATAAGCAGAAAAATGTAAATTCAATAAATAAACAGGATCTTGCATGGTGCCTCTAAAAAAGTCCTTTCTTGACAAATTGTTCCTGGGTTACAGTTTTGACCTTGACAGAGATGCTTTTTCCCTGGCAGCTATTAACTATATCCTGATTTCCCTGTTCGTGGTAGTTATAACTCTCTTGCATACCGTCGAGGAGGATCTCAGGCCCGTTACCTACCGCTACCACGCTATCATAGTCCTGAGTATTCTGAACCTCTGGCTCCTTCGGAAGCGCATGGTTGACCTGGCCCGGGTCCTGATCCTGGTATACCTGCCCTTCCTGGTTTTGATTCTCCCACCCCTTGGAGGTGTGCTCTCGGATGAATTTTATTTTTGGTTCCCATATATCCCCATAGGCCTTTCGATCATCCCTCATTTCATCCTTCACCCCATCCGCCAGAGGGCAACACTTTTTATTACTCTGATGATTTACCTGTCACTGGGCATTTTTATTGACAGCTACCTGATTTACTTCAGTGACGGAGCAGAACAAATCATCCCTTTTGTCATTGAAAACCGCTTTTATTACAGGCTTGTTCCCGCCTTCCTTTTCCTCTTTGTCAATCTTGCCCTGGGATTACTTTTCATCAAAATTTTTCAGTTCAAAACAATTATGGATACCCAGCACAAAGAACTGGTACAATCGGAAAAAATGGCATCCCTGGGAATACTTACCTCCGGTCTGGCACATGAAATTAACAATCCGCTGAATTTCATTTCAGGTAGTCTTAACGCGCTTAACACGCTTAAGGATAAATACATTAATCTTGAGGCAGATCTTACAGAAAATAAAAAGGAGATTCTTAAGATGATAGAACAGGTAATGGAAAACTCCTTCGAGGGGGTGGAGCGGGCCAGCAATATTATCTCGAAAC
>JAOZLK010000530.1 GCA_029934875.1 Bacteroidales bacterium
CCATGGACAAAGTGCTTCACAGCTCGGAAAAACCAATGACTGCCATCATGGGAGGTGCCAAGGTTTCAGATAAGATCCAGGTAATTGAAAATTTACTGGATAAGGTCGACAAGCTGATTATCGGAGGCGGAATGACCTACACCTTTATCAAGGCTCGGGGAGGCAAGATCGGAAATTCGCTTTGTGAGGATGATAAACTGGATGTAGCTACTGAACTGGTGAAGAAGGCTGAAGCCAAGGGCGTGAAGCTAATCCTTCCGGTGGACCAGGTACTGGCTGACAAATTTGACAATGATGCCTCAACAGAGATTGCCGACATTGATGATGGCAAGGAGGGATATATGGGACTGGATATTGGCCCGAAATCCGTGACCCTGCTAACTGAAGTGATCATGAATTCCAAGACCATTCTATGGAACGGCCCCATGGGTGTCTTTGAAATGCCCAACTTCCAGAAAGGAACTGTCAGCATCGCCCAGGCCATTGCCGAATCAACTGCCAATGGCTGCTTCAGCCTGGTTGGCGGAGGCGACTCGGTTGCCGCTGTAAACAAATTCGGACTGGCCGATAAGGTGAGCTATGTCTCCACCGGTGGTGGTGCCATGCTGGAATACGTTGAAGGCAAGGTTCTTCCGGGTATTAAGGCTATAAGGGGGTAAATAATCAACTCTGGGAAAATATATTCAGCCTGATGTAAATACAGAGAAATGGAGCAGGCCTTCAGTAAAGAGATATTTGGTATAGAAGATAAGAGCACCTTCAGGGCTATGGCCCTGGAGGTTTTTCATTTACAGGCACAAACAGTGGCGGTGTACCGTGAGTACCTGGCGGCCCTGGGACTTAAGCCGGATAATGTGAAGGAAATTGAGCATATTCCCTTCCTGCCCGTGGAGTTTTTTAAATCCCATCAAATCATCAGTGAGGATATGAAGGCTGAGGTGATTTTTGAAAGCAGCGGCACCACTCTTTCCACTCCCGCCCGACACCATGTAGCCGATATCACCCTGTACAGGGAAAGTTTTACCAGGGGATTCAGCAAATTTTATGGAACTCCGGATGAGCTGTGCATTCTTGCCCTGCTTCCATCCTACCTGGAACGCAAGGGATCATCCCTGGTCCATATGATGGATCACCTCATTTCCCGGTCGAAACACCCTCAAAGTGGCTTCTACCTGGATAAGCTGGAAGAACTGGCCGGAATCCTGAAGGAACGCAACACAGACAGGCAGCCTACCCTGCTGCTGGGGGTGAGTTTCGCCCTGCTGGACCTGGCAGAAAAATTTCCGGTCAATTTAAGCGATAACATTACCCTTATGGAGACAGGGGGGATGAAGGGAAGGAGAAAAGAGATGGTCCGCGGGGAGCTTCATGAAACTCTCAGGGCGGCTTTTGGGGTCAAAGATGTTCATTCCGAGTATGGAATGACAGAACTGCTTTCCCAGGCCTACTCTTCCGGTGCGGGAATTTTCAGCTGTCCGCCCTGGATGGAAGTTTTAGTGCGCGATCCCAACGATCCACTCTCCCTATTGGGCGAGGGAAGCGCTGGAGGGCTCAATGTAATTGACCTTGCCAACCTGAACAGCTGTTCATTCCTTGCCACCAGTGATCTTGGAAAACGTAATTCTGACGGATCATTTGAAATCCTTGGCCGTTTTGACCATTCCGACATACGGGGTTGTAATCTACTTGTATCCTGATCGTCTGCCGGGTCAGGGATTTTCTATCTGAACCGTATTGATCTCCTCCACCAGGATGCTGAAATCATCCAAACCGGATGTACCGGTGAACCTGACATTTCTGATCATTTCGTATTCCTCGATCACTCCGTCTTTAAGTGTCAACTCCACTTTGACATAGATTTCGGGATCTTTTACTGTCTTGTGATGCAAAACAGTGATCCAGGTTAATTCCCCGAAGTTAACATCCTTTCTGGTTCCTCCCCTCAACACAGGGAAATCAGGCGAGTTACAGGAGATGGAAGAGGAGGAACTTGCAGAGGTGACTATCGTCGTAACACCCTTTAAATCGGTAATTTTCAAAATTTGTTCCTGGTCCTGGGCAGCCAGCCCACCAAGGAGCACAAGCAACAATAATGCTGAACTTAAGATTCTTCGTATCATAGAAACAACTATTTAATTGAATATATAACAGTCGAACCGGCTCTTTGTTGGTCCCTACTTAAGAAACGGGCTCTTTCCTTTTTTAGTACCCTTTTTTAGTATCCCTTCCTTAGTACCTGCAGGGTATTAATCTCCATGAGTTTGATACTGAATGGGCCGGCCTCTGAGGCGCCGGAGAAACGCATGTATTTTGCCATTTCATAGATGGAAGAATTGTCATCCAAATCAATCAGCTCCACAGATATGTAGCGATCCGGGTCACTTGCGTCCATATCGTGCCGGACCAGGATCATATAAAGATCATGGAACTTCTTCATCTGCTTCTCACCATCGAGGTAAACAGGAAAATCACCTTCCCCATCAGCCGAGGAACTGGTCGCACTTTCGATCTGGGTGGCTACATCCTCCAGGTCAACAATTCTGACTTTTGTTGGATCCTGGGCATGCAAAGCCAGTATAAACAAAAAAATGGTCAGCGAGGCAAATACTCTTTTTTCTAACATTGGTGTCGGCTTATTCGATTAGCCTACAAAAATAGTGCTTCCGACAACATACTCACAACATTTTTATTCAGGGGCATATATTTGCCACTCGGCTATTCCCGGAGGGCCCTCTTTGCGGCTGACATAAAGCCTCACCCTGGAGGCCTCCACAGGCTCAAATTTCCTGACCACCCCATGGCCGTTTGTCTTCAGGGCAAAGATTTCCTGCCAGCCATTTTCAGTTTCCACTTCCACACGCATGCTCTGCCTGTACCTGGGCCACCTGTCAGGTTCATCCATGCCCATGGCCTGAATCAGGGTAGGCTCTCCCATATTCATCTCCAGGTAGCTTTCCCCGGTGCTATCGGCCGCTTCCCAGATCTCATGACCGCTACCATCAACAGCATTGGAAGCAGGTTGCTCCGGATGCTCGCTGGAGGCAAGAATTGACTTTCCCTGGGAAACCATGGGCAGGGCTAAAGGTTCTTCTGCAAGCTTTAAAACAATCACCGAAGCCACCTGGTCGGGTGCCTCCCCGGGTAATTCAATGACAATTCTTCCGGCTTCCCTGCTGAGCTCCAGTTTCTCCTTTGGATTGACCAGTAATGCGGCTTCAGAAACGCTGCTGCTAAGAGGAACATTCAGCAGGCCGTTTTCGGGCCAATCGGTCACATGCAGGTATAGAAGATCGCCTTTACGGGTTGCAGCTCCCCACGACAGGTAGTTAAAAGGTCCTGCGGTGGTACCATAAATAGCCTCTCCGTTTACCTTCAGCCACGCCCCCATATCCTGAAGACGATCGATGCAGGGCTGGGGGAATTCACCCTCGGCAGTGGGCCCCACATTCAGCAGAAAGTTTCCACCTTTTGAACAGATCTCAATGAGTTTGTGAATCAGCTCCTCGGACGATTTCCAGTTGTCATCCCAGGCATTGTAGCCCCAATGCCCATTCATCGTCATGCAGGTTTCCCAATCACCTTCATGGCCTGTGACCGGCACAAACTGCTCCGGGGTTTTGGTATCGCCGTCTATTCCAAGCCTGTTGTTCGTGATAATATCGGGCCTGATTTCCAATGCTTCCACGAAGGGCCTGGTGCGTTCTTCATTCATCCATG
>JAOZLK010000531.1 GCA_029934875.1 Bacteroidales bacterium
AACGCAAGTAAGTACTATATCCGCGCCAGTATAAGGACAGACGGAAGTTCGCGTTTTGGTGAGAACAATCGCTGGGGTACCTTCTATTCTCTGGGAGCCAGCTGGAACCTCCATAATGAAGCTTTCCTTGAGAATGTGAATGCAATTGATGCTCTGAAGGTTCGAGTGAGCTACGGTGTAAATGGTAACGACCGTATCGGAGATTATGAGCACTGGGGTATTTATGGCCCTGTTGCCTATAATGCAAATACCGGTATGGCACCAGTTCAGCCGGCCAATCCCGACCTTACCTGGGAAACAAATACTTCCTATAATATCGGAATCGACTTTGGATTCTGGAAGCGTTTATCCGGTACTGTGGAATTCTATAACAGGGTAACAAGCGATATGCTGCTTGATATACCACTTTCACGGACCACAGGATTCACCAGCCTTCGTCAGAATATAGGTGAGATGAAGAACACGGGTGTGGAAGCACTTCTTGACTTCACCATTTTTGAAGGTTCGGTTTTCTGGAGTGTCGGAGTTAATATGGCCGCCAACAGAAGTGAAATTCTGAACCTTGGGGACCAGGATGAGATTATCGATTCCAGGCTTATACACAAGGTAGGCGAGAGTCTCTACAACTACTATCTTTATAATTATGCAGGTGTGAACCCGGTCAACGGGGAAGCGCTCTGGTATAATGCCGATGGAGAGATAACAAACCTTTACAGCGAGGCCAATAAAATTATCGCCGGATCGCCGGAGGCCAGGTATCTGGGTGGTTTCAATACCCAGGTGTCGTGGAAGGGAATTGACCTGAATGTCAATTTTGAATATAAGATTGGAAACCAGGTGCTGGTTGAAGAGTTGCACTATGCAGCATCTGACGGCTTCTGGTGGGGTCAGAACCAGGTGAACGTTGTAATGGACTACTGGAAACAGCCGGGAGATATCACCAAAACCCCCAAGCCCATTGCCAACAATACCACCAACTCTAATGGTTACTATAACCCGAGGTGGATGTATGATGGCGATTACCTGAGGATCAAGAATATTACTCTGTCCTACACACTTCCTTCCCAATGGATGGCCAAAGCGAAAATCAGTCAGCTGAGGATCTATGGAAGTGCGGTGAATGCCTTTACCTGGCACAGTGTTGATTTCTGGGATCCGGAAAGAGGCGTTGAGGGAGCTGGATACGGTATCTATCCAATGAGCAAGAGCTTTGTTATTGGTCTTGATCTCACATTTTAACGTATAAAAATACTGAACGATGAATATTCAAAAAACAATAGTTGTCGGGTTATTGGCACTCCTGGTTTTTACGACCGCATGTGAGGATTTCTTGTACCAGGAGCCCAGACTCAGTCAAACAAATGAACTGACCCTTTCGACATTTGAAGGGTTGCAGGCAGCTACCTTAGGAGCTTACACTCCTTTATACTCTTCCGACTGGTATGGAAGGGACTTTGTTGTTACAGCCGATCTTAAAGGTGGTAACGCTAAAAAAGGCCCCATCAGCTCGGGACGTTTCTTCACAGACTATCTCTGGAATAATACTCCCCAGGCCACTCACGGATTATGGACCAGGGCCTATCAGCTCATTGGACGGGCAAATAATGTTCTGGAAGTTATCAATGCCGGCTTTAGCGAGCCCGGGATTGAGCAAGAGCAAATCGATCAGCTGGCAGCAGAGTGCAGATTTTTGCGCGGACTGGCCTATTTTGATCTGGCGCGTCTTTTTTGCCAGCCCATAGCACAAGGTTCAGGTATGAACCAGCTGGGTGTTCCGGTGGTTCTGACCTATGAGCTTGGTCAGCCAGCAAGGAATACTCTTGGTGAGGTATACGACCAGATTGAAGTCGATCTTATTAATGCAGAAACGCACCTGGCTGAAGTATCACCCAATGGTGGAACTGACTCCAAAGGCTGGGCCACCAAATCTGTAGCACAGGCCCTGCTTGCACGCTACTACCTGTATACCGAGGATTGGGATAATGCTGCTGACTATGCCAGCATGGTGATTAACAGCGGAAACTATCCCCTCTATACAGCTGAGGAATATACTACCTGGGACAATGGTGGAGTATGGGGAACCGATGGAGGTGCTGAGATAATTTTTGAGGTTTATGGTGCTGAAGGCAACTCATCTCACAGTAACTGGAATACAATCTCCTATATTATGTCACCTGAGGGTTATGGAGATATCAATGCTTCCCACGATGTTTATAATCTTTATGAAGACGGGGATGTACGAAAAGCGCTCTTCAGAAATTATGAACCCAACTATGTGAATGATCTGTGGTCTCTGAAATACCCTGGAAAGGCTCCTGACGGAAACCTGAGGGAAGATAATATTCCCGTATTGCGTATCTCAGAGATGTACCTGATCAGGGCTGAAGCCATTCTGAACGGTGCCAGTGTATCGGGCGCCACTGCACATGACGATCTGAACATGATCCGTGCCAACCGTGGAGCTTCCTTACTGGATGCCGGCAATACCACCCTGACTACAGTATATCTGGAAAGAAGGATGGAACTCTGTTATGAAGGTCATCAGTTGTTTGACCTGGCCAGGACCGGAAGGTCGCTTGTCCGCGTCGATTATGGTGGTTCTGTAAATCAGAATATTGCCTTTCCGGATTATCGCTGGGCCATGCCAATTCCTCAGGCTGAAATGGATGCTAATGCGAACATGGAACAGAATCCTGAGTATTAAATTAATTTTAAAAATCTGAAACGATGAAAAAAATAATAAATAGGATCATATTCGTTTTGGCAGCTGTTACCCTGTTGATCTCGTGCGAAGCAGATTATGTAATGTTCGACAGCTCGAAAAACTTTGTGGCCTTCCCGGCAAAATCAACCGCCATTCTGGAGCAGGGTGGACAGGTACCCATTCCTGTCTACGTGGTTGCTCTTGAAGGATCTCCGGCAGTGGATGTGATATTTGAATTTGATATTACCGGACTGGATGCTCCTGCAGTGGAGGGCGAAGACTTCATACTTGTTAACTCAGGTAAAACCCTCAGTTTCTCCACGGGAACCGGATATGACACCATCTGGATAGAACCCATAGACAATGACGAGTTCACTGGAAATAAAATGATAAATGTGGTGCTTGTGAGCAATTCGCAGAGTTATCAATTTGGAGCAAATGTAAGTAATGCAGTTACCATAGTGGATGATGAACACCCGCTGAAGAACTGGATAGGCACTTATTCTGTTGAGGCCTTGAGTTATGGTAATCCGGGCGGCTGGGATGAGGCCTGGGCGGTTCAAATATCCACAGTAGCTGGTGAGCTTGAAAAATTGCAGATTCTGATCGATGCCGGTTCAGGTGGAGGAGAAGGTTTCCTTGCTGACTTTGATACCGAAGCGATGACCATTTCCATTGATCCTGGCACAGAGGCAGGTGATCTTTATGGATACGGATCCACTACAATGTATGTTGGTGATTATGCAACCCTTGATACCGAGGCTACAATCGTTGGTTCGATTGCAGATGATGGTACCATCAAGATCGATAATCTGACCATGATTCTTACCGATTATGGTTTTGTAAACGGTCTCTGGGATGCATTTAATACCACCTGGACCAAAACAGGAAAGAAGTCGGCCCCTGCCACTAAGGATTATTCCTCCAAGGCAGCCAGATTTTAATAGTCTAATTTTAATAAGATAGAACTATGAAAATAGCAAATAAATATTTCAAGG
>JAOZLK010000532.1:0-3070 GCA_029934875.1 Bacteroidales bacterium
TGTAGGTACATCCGAAGATTTGAACACCTATTTTCGGGCAACTTTTACACTTGGTGCACCCTTTATTTTTGAAGGTATGACTGCAAAAAGTCTGGATGATTTGAACCCGGCCCTTAAAGAAGGATTCCTGAAATACGGAAAAATTTACAAAGAGTTTATACGCCCCATGATGTCCACCTCAAAAGTATACCATCACGGACCGGTAGACAGACTGAATGGTGTCAATACCAAGCCCTGGTTTGCCATGGAATTTACCAACCCAGAGGGAACTAAAGGCTGGGCTACAATAGCGAAGATTGGCGGGACTGACTCGGATGAATTCATCTTTAAGCCCCGCGGACTGGATCAAAGCAAAAGCTATACAATTACAATTGACAGTAAAGCAGTGCAAGTTGTTGTGGACGGATTTGCCCTGGCTCGCGACGGGATTCTGGTTCGTCTGGACGGTATTGGTCATTCGGAACTACTCATGTTTGAAGCAAAATGAGATTCACTCTGACATTTATTATACTGCTGATTTTCGGGTTTCAGGCCTGCTCCTCCCCTGTTGTGGATGAACCGATTGAAGATCCGATTGAGAATCCCATTGAGATAAAGAATTCTGAAATCATAGGCTCTTCCCATGTTATACCGAGGTACTATTTTGGAAATGAAGATTGCCTGAATCAGGGTGCAGACGTACTGCTTGAGATGGGTTCTGAAGTCATAAAGATCTGGTACTATAATGGCAGAGAAACTCCTGATATTATGTATCCATGGAATTCAAGCTGGTCCACAGGTGCAACATCCCTTCTTGATGGCTTGAATAATACGCACTATACGGAATTATTTGAAAAACCATTTAAGACATTTGTTTTGAATGTTGCTTCATTTGTTAATCCCAACGCTTACTATTGGAAAGATGTGCTGAGCCAGGCCCAAATTGATCAGGAAGAAGCAGAGTTTTATGAATTCACAAAAGCCCTGCTTGAAAAATACGAGGGCACAGGAAAGACTTTTATCCTGCAGCATCACGAAGGCGATTGGCACGTTCGCGGCCATACCGATGCAAGGATTGATCCTGAACCTGAGGCACTTGACAGAATGACGCAATGGCTGAATGCTCGTCAGAAGGGCGTTAGCAGGGCACGGGAGGAGACTGCTGCCCAGGATGTTTTTGTATATCATGCTGCGGAAATTAACGTGGTGGTCCTATCAATGAGTGGTAAGCCTAACATAGTTAACAAAGTGCTACCGTTTACAAATCTGGACCTTGTTTCTTATTCATGCTACGATGCTTGTCTCAAATCGGCAGAGGATAGCAATTCCACATTGCTCAAAAATGCAGTGGATTATATTAAAAGAATGATGCCGGATAGTGAATCCTTCGGGAACGATAATGTCTATTTAGGGGAATATGGAGTTCCGGAAAATCATTACTCAGCAGCGCAAATAGAAGCTGTGATGAAGAATACTGTTGAAGTCGGTCTCGATGAAAAATGCCCCTATATTATTTATTGGCAGCTCTACTGCAACGAGTTGAAAAACACTGATGCAACACTTCCTGTAAAGTTAAATGAAGATATGAGGGGTTTTTGGTTGGTGAAACCAGATGGTACAAAGTCATGGCATTACGACTACCTGAAAGAAATGTGCAGTATGTAATTCAATAAAAGGAATTCAGAAA
Organism: Bacteroidales bacterium; assembly: GCA_029934875.1. Taxonomy (GTDB): domain Bacteria; phylum Bacteroidota; class Bacteroidia; order Bacteroidales. The sequence continues at coordinate 1,667 of JAOZLK010000532.1, forward strand.
ATGAAAAGAAGACATTTTATTAATACTTCGGTCCTGTCGGGACTGGGATTAACTCTTGGAGCCTGCAGAAGGGAAGAACGGGTTTTAGCTGAGAATGAGTTGAGAGGTACATTTTCACTTGATGGCAACAGGATATCAATCCACACAAAAGCTGAGGTAAAGGAGACCCGGATATTTCATATTACCGATACCCATCTGGCGCTTGATGATCACAGGGGAGAGCCATTTATGGCATTCAGCCAGCGAATGGCTGCAGCCTATACTGTCAATACCCATTTTCAGACCGGGGAAAATATAACTACCAAAGAAAGCTTCACAGAAACCCTGAGCCTGGCAAAAAATGAGGGAGCAGATCTGATCGCACTTACCGGTGATATCTTTAGTTTTCCTTCTAAGGCTGCTGTTGAATGGGCTTTCGATATGCTTGTGAAAACAGGAATACCCTTTGTCTATATTGCCGGGAACCATGACTGGCACTACGAGGGGATGAAAGGCAGTTCAGAAGCATTGCGCGAAGAGTGGACGGAAAAGAACCTGAAACCTATGTACCAGGGGAATCATCCACTTTATTCCTCCTATGATATAAATGGAATTCGGATAGTCTGCATCGATAACTCAACCTATGAGATACTTCCTGAACAACTGGAATTTTTCAGAAAGCAGCTTGATACCGGATTGCCGCTTTTGTTATTGATGCATATTCCTTTACACGTAGCTGGCCGGACCCTGGGTTTTGGCTGCGGACACCCCCAATGGGGATCTGAATCAGACAGGGGTTTTGAAATTGAAAGGCGTGAGAAATGGAGAGAGGGAGGGCATACCGAAACAACAATGAACTTCCGGGATGAGGTGTTTAATTGCACAAATCTCCTATGTGTATTAAGCGGCCATATTCACCGCCCCTCCGTGGATGTGGAAGGGGGCGTGCCCCAGGTAGTAACGGCCTATAATGCAACTGGAGCTTATTCTGATATAAAAATTTTATCGCTATGAAAATTAAAATGCTGGTACTTGTGATGCTGCTTACGGTATCCGGAGTTTTTGCTCAAAAAAATGTATTGGGGATCTTAAACGGGGATTTTGAACTGGGTACTGTTCAACTATGGCGTGCTATCGAAGTAAGAGCAGGTGCGTTTTGGTACCTGGGTGTTGATGATGCCCAAAGTACTGTTAAGATTTCAGATGATGCTCATAGCGGAAATTACGCTGCAGCATTTACCTGGGAAATTGATCCAGCCATGGGTGATTTGGTATTTGACCTGGGTCCGATGATTACAGCAGAGACGGATTATACATTTAAAGCATGGGCCAAGTCACTTGATGGCCCATGTATTCTCCGTATGCATTGCACCTATTTTTCTGGAAATATTACTGTTCTCGGTGACCATATGGATCAATCATGGA
>JAOZLK010000532.1:3080-3702 GCA_029934875.1 Bacteroidales bacterium
ATACTCAGTGATGAGTATGAAGAACATGTATGGGAAGTACCACCAGCTCCTGAGGGCGTGTTATTTGCCCAGATTGGGTTCCGGGTGTTTAATGCCAATGGCTCCAGATGGCCTGCAACTGCTATCACAACCTTGATTGATGATGTAACAATGTGGCGTGAATCGCATGAATCCGATGGCATTGACTATAAATTGGCAAGAAGCTTTATGGGGCCTGGAACCGGAACCATTGAATTTGTCCCTGCCGGGGGGATATATTGTGAAGGAACCCAGGTTACAGCTACAGTTAAGCATGATGCATGTAGTCAATTTGTTAGCTGGAGTGGAGATGCTTCCGGGACTGATCAGACCGTGACTGTTCTCATGGATGGAGATAAAACCATTGTTGCTGAAATGACGACAGGTTCCGGTATGGAATATGAATTAACAACAGGTTTTACAGGTACAGGTACAGGTAGCATTGAATTTGACCCGGCGGGTGGAATCTACTGTGAAGGGAAGCAGGTTTCAGCCACCCTTATCCCTGATGAGGGAAGTCAATTTGTCGGCTGGAGTGGTGATGCTTCAGGGACTGATCAGACCGTGACTGTTCTCATGGATGGAGATAAAACCATTGTTGCTG
>JAOZLK010000533.1 GCA_029934875.1 Bacteroidales bacterium
ATATTGATGTTATCGTGAGTAACTACCTCGTTATTCACTAAAAATACATTGCTTCTAATTTTCTCATTAAGGGTACCTGATTTTTTAGCAATATCATAATAATAATATTCATGATTACCAGGAATCCAGTAGGTTGCCTGGAAATTATCAGATACATAGTTGAAAAAACCATCATACTTATCCATTACTGCAAAAGGGACAATATCACCTGCCAGCAATAAAACATCACCCTTAGGTTGAAGGGGGTTTGCTTTAAGAAATTCCTCGTTCTGAGGAAATTCCAAATGTAGGTCAGATGCGAATTGAATTGTCATTTTAGCCCAAAAAAAAAATTAAACAGATGGAATTTTTTATGAGAAAGCAGGGATTTAACACGGGGGAACTATCACTTACTCTCTTAAAAGTCACAATTGACGATATAGACGATTTCCCCATAGATATCCTCCCAGATGTCTCCCTCAACTTCACCAGTGATTCTTAAGCGATCTCCGTCATAGAATCCCTCAAGTTTCTTTTCCCCGAATTCAACCCGTAAACGTTCTCCCTCTTGATTAAATTCCGCATAGGTTTCAGGATCAAGGTCTCCTCCCGAAACCTCTGCCTCATAATCCTCACCAAATACAAAGGTGTAGGCTATTCCTTCAAATTCGCTTGTGATTGTTTTTCCATCAATTGAAGGCACATCACCCTGATCAAGCTCCATGCGACCCCCGTTATCAAGGATTGCCCTTTTGGAGATTGCAGCTATCCTTTCTTTAATTTCGGAAAGAGGCGTGGCAACCTGAACTTCATCACGGGTAAAACAGACATATTGATTGTTAAACGATTCAACCAAATCAGGAGGAAGACATTTTGTTCCCTGAAGCACTCCGATAAGGCCTGCGCATGTGGCTGCCTGATTATCACAATCATACCCCGCACTTACAGCTATGCCAACTGTCTTCATAAAATCTCCTTCACCATAGAGAATTGCCAAGATGCCGCATAATCCGTTATTAAGAGAAGAGACCACGCTGACGGGAGCTTCATAGGATCCTTTTTTGTACCTGTAGTATTTATCATGAATCTTTTTCCGTGTTTTGCGCCAATCGTCATCCTCCTTGTGCCATTTTACCACATCTCTTATGCCTTCTGCAAAAGGACCTTCGTTTGGTACAGCTTCGATGGCCATCTGCACTAGTTTTTCCACATCCTTTTCGAAAAACGCTGCACTAATCATCACACCATATGCGATTGTTGGATGGGTACCCCAGTCGTCGTTGGTTATTCGGGCTCCCCAAAGGGCCCGTTGTCCAGCTTTTTCTGTCATACCAGGGTAAAATGCACTCCATATCTCGTTCACTAACTGGGGATCTATTTGGAACCAGTTTCCATTGTTCTTTTTGCGTCCGGTTTCCGGAGCCACAAATCCTTTGTCCATAAGTGACCGGGCTGTATAGTTAGCCACCCAAATTCTCCGGTTAATGTGCTTTTTCCACATTTCCGTGATCTCGGAATAAGTAATGTCGAGACCGTATTTTTCCACTGCGTGCAGAGTAATAAACTCGATATCAGTATCATCGTCGGCAAAGGCACCTTCAACTGCGTCCATGAATACCGGAATATAACCTCGCCAATCCTTCCTGTTCAGATCGATAACTTCATCGTCCTCAAAGGTATAAATCCTGTCAACAAGAAAGGGCACAGGTTCTTCAATATACCGGTTTTCAAATGGAAGACCATAATAATTCCCCACCAGCTGCCCAAGCCAGAAGGCAGAAATTTTATCATGAAGTTCAGTTTCACTGATAGCCCTCTCCTGGGCATTCACAGTATGGGTGAATAGAGAAGCAATGATCAATATTCCGGTAAGTTGTAAAAAGTAGCGCATGTGATAGTTCTTTAGGTTCCTTAGTAGGAATTCTTCACCAGCTCTAACATCTCCTCTGCAGTAGCCACCCTGGGGTTGCCCTGGTAGTCAGGCAGCACCATGCATTGTTTGGCCAGTGCTTCAATCTCCTCTTCAGGCATGTTCACATCCCTGAGCTTTTTATAAAGCCCTACTTTCTTAAGAAGCTTCTCAACCTCCTCCACAGATGCTTTTGCTGCCTCCTGATCGCTTAAGCCTTCCAGGGAAGGATTTAATATCCTGGCCATCTTGCTGTATTGCCTTTCGGCACTTGCATAGGTGAATTTCGTACAGGCCGGGTAAACGATGGCCAGTGATTCACCATGGGCAACGTGTGGATACATCCCGCCAATGGCCATGCCCATTCCGTGGGGAAGTGTCACACCTGCACTGGCAATGCAGAGTCCTGCCAGGGTATCAGCCCAGGCCATTTTCTCCCTTGCCTTCACATTTTGAAGGTCATCCAGCAGAGCTGGCAGTGTATCTGCCACAATGGAGATGGCTTCCCAGGCCAGTAACTCGACATAGGCCCCGGATCCTGGATTGATGGTACTCTCAAAAGCGTGGCAGAACACATCAAATCCTGTGGGTGCTGTCACCTGCTTTGGAACTGTGAGCATCAGTTCAGGGTCCACAATACAAACCTTCGGAAAACATTGTGGATGATAAAGGGCAGACTTGTCTCTCTCGGCCATGTTAGTAATCACGGATACCTGGGTGACCTGGGAGCCGGTTCCGGAAGTGGTACTGATAGCTACCATTGGAAGGGTACTGTCGGTGGGTTCCTTTTTATAAAAAAGATAATCCCATGCAGACCCCTCATGAGTAGCTTCCACTGCAATGGCCTTGGCAGCATCCATGCTGGAACCACCGCCCAATCCGACGATCACTTCTGCCCTGTGCTCAAGGGCCATCTTTGCCCCTGCTGCACTGGTTTCGGTGGTTGGATTGGGTATAACCTGGTCAAAATGTGCCACATCCACTCCGGATGAGAGGAGTATCTCTTTTACTTTATCAAACTGAGCTACTGTTGCAGGCACAGCGGGTGTTGTTACCAGAAGGCAACGGGTTCCAAAAGTTTTTACAATCTCGCCTACTTCACTGATTCTACCACTTCCGAAAACAATTTTCGTGGGTTGATGATATTCAAAATGCTTCATGATATAAAGGTTTTAACAAAAAATATTTTAATTAAGTACATATCTCCTCAAGGAGATCTGCTGAAATTTTTGGTGTAGCTCCGTTTTGGGTACAAACATAGGCCGCAAGTTCAGAGGCTATCCTGTGGACATCTTTAAGGTCCTTCCCTTTCAGGCAGGTCATTACCATGGCTGCGGTAAAAGAATCACCTGCCCCCACGGTATCAACTGCGTGGACTGCATCGGATCGGTAATCCGATCGTTCGGTCCCAGTAAAGAGTGTAGAGCCATCACCGCCCCTGGTTAGAGCAACTAGCTTCAAATTAAAGGATTGCCGTAAGGTTTCGATCAATTCATCTTCCCCTCCCTCAAGAGAAAATAACTCACTCAGGATAAGCAGCTCATCATCATTGAGTTTTAACACATCTGCAAAACCCAGAGATTCTTCAATCACCTCTTTCGAGTAAAAGTGCTGTCTGAGGTTCACATCAAATACCCTGAGGCAATCAGGGGATACTGCTGCAAGGTAAGATTGTATGGACTTCCGGGAGATGGGTGACCGTTGGGCAAGTGAACCGAAACAGACTGCATCAGCACCTTTCATCATATCAAGTGCCTTACTATCGGCGGGAATATGATCCCAGGCCACATTTTCATGGATGGTATATTCAGG